>NZ_JBIXLN010000029.1:0-67307 GCF_045798555.1 Paeniglutamicibacter sp. MACA_103
CCCCCGACTTTGCTTAATGTTGAATTCGGTTGTCCGCCAGGTGGCGTGGATCCGGAGAGATCAGATGCGCACCAGGATCGTCTTGCCGATCCGGTCGTGGTAACCGCGTTGGTCGGAGTCGCTGAACAGAACCGGAACGACCAAGCAGATCAGCGCGGTACGGATGATCCCCGTCAACGGCTTCACCGCGCTGCCGTCAAGGCCCTGGACCTGCATTCCGAAGACGCGGTGTCCGATGGAGTGTCCGGTGATCCCGACAAAGAGCATCTGCGTTGCAGCGAAGATGACCAGGTTGGCGGTGGGGTCCGACTTGAAGAAGAACATGGAGAGCAGCATCGCTATCCCCCAGTCCAGCAACAATGCAACGACACGCCGTCCGATGCGGGCCACCGATCCGGGACCCTTTTCCGGGCGACCCAATCGCTTGCCGGGCCATTCCTGGTCACTCAATTGCGGCGGGCCCTCAAGCCACGAGCCAAAATCTTTTCTTTCCACACCCCCAGCCTACCGGGGCATGGCGCGTCCATCCGTGGCCGGCAGCCGATTTCGCACGGGGCGCAGATGGGCCTCGACACAGGCGACACCCGGAGTGTGACCCAAGCTACGCCCGGTTCCCGATATTCGCCCCCTATGTAACGTAATGGAAACAATAGAGACACAGGAGAGTAATCGCTAGGGTCTAGTGTTGATAACACAGGAAGAAAAACGTTGGCATACGTTTTACGGCACGGCACGCACGTCGTCACAGTAGAAATCCCACACAGGAGTCCCTGACCATGTTCAAGAGTCCAGAAGAAGTCATCGCATATATTGCCGAAGAAGACGTCAAGTTCGTTGACATCCGCTTCACCGACCTTCCCGGCGTCCAGCAGCACTTCAACGTCCCGGCACGCACCGTCGACGCGGATTTCTTCCTCAACGGCCAGCTTTTCGACGGCTCCTCGATCGCAGGCTTCGCCGGCATCGCCGACTCGGACATGCAGCTCATCCCCGACGTGACTTCCGGATTCGTTGACCCGTTCCGCCTGGAAAAGACCCTCGCGTTCAACTTCTCGATCATCAACCCGCGCACCGGCGATCCGTACCACCGCGACCCGCGTGGCGTGGCCGAGCGCGCCGAGGCATACCTGTCCTCGACCGGCATCGCCGACACCGCTTTCTTCGCCCCCGAGGCCGAGTTCTTCATCTTTGACAACGTCCAGTACGAGTCAAAGCCGCAGGGTTCCTTCTACAAGGTCGACTCGATCGAGGCACCTTGGAACACCGGCAAGAAGGAAGAGGGCGGCAACCAGGGTTACAAGACCCCCTTCAAGGGCGGTTACTTCCCGGTCTCCCCGACCGACAAGCAGGCCGACCTGCGCGACGCCATCTGCCTGGAACTCGAAGCAGCCGGCCTTGAGGTCGAGCGCAGCCACCACGAGGTCGGCGCAGCCGGCCAGGCCGAGATCAACTACAAGTTCAACACGCTGACCCACTCGGCCGATGACATCCTGAAGTTCAAGTACATCGTCAAGAACGTGGCCGATGCCTGGGGCAAGTCCGCAACCTTCATGCCGAAGCCGATCTTCGGTGACAACGGCTCGGGCATGCACTGCCACCAGTCGCTGTGGGCCAACGGCGTTCCGCTGTTCTACGACGAGAAGGGCTACGCCGGCCTGTCCGACACCGCCCGCTGGTACATCGGCGGCCTGCTGAAGCACGCTTCGGCCGTTCTTGCCTTCACCAACCCGACCGTGAACTCCTACCGCCGCCTGGTCAAGGGCTACGAAGCACCGGTCAACATGGTGTACTCGCAGGGCAACCGCTCCGCCGGTATCCGCATCCCGATCACCGGTTCGAACCCGAAGGCCAAGCGCATCGAGTTCCGCGCGCCGGATGCCGCTTCCAACCCGTACCTCGCCTTCGCCGCACAGCTGATGGCAGGCCTTGACGGCATCAAGAACCGCATCGAGCCGGCGGACCCGATCGACAAGGACCTCTACGAGCTGCCCGCCGAGGAAGCCAAGGACATCCAGAAGGCCCCGGCTTCGCTGGACGAGGCACTCGAGGCCCTGGAGAACGACTTCGACTTCCTGCTCGAGGGCGACGTGTTCACCGAGGACCTGATCCGCACCTGGATCGAATACAAGCGCGAAAACGAAATCAAGCCTTTGTCGCTGCGCCCGAACCCGTACGAGTTCGAGCTGTACTACGGCTGCTAGGTAGGGCGCCGGGATCCCCCGGTATCCACTGAAAGAGTCCGTGTGGCTGCGGTTGCTTCATCACGAAGCATCCGCAGCCACACGGACTTTTTTGTGCGTGCGCCCTGCCGGGTACTGGCCACGAGTACTTCGCGGAGCACGGGGCGTCAAGAGAACCGCCCTCGCCTCGTCGAGGTTTTGTCTTGGCCATCGGACACCTGCCGTCCAACGTCAACAGGGCTGATGCCGTCGACCCGCCAAACTGCGGTGTCGCAGGATTGGCCCGGGTGAAGTTCCGCGGTCAGCCCGCCAGCGAGGTGAGCAGGAAGGCGCTGTCTTCGGACGCCACGACGTTGTGGATGGCCGCGGGCAGCACGAACAGGCCCCCATGGGCGATCGACCGTGACTCCCCTGCCCAATTGACCACGATGGATCCGCTGAGCACCTGCAGGGTCGCCGCCTCGGGCTTCTCATGGTCGTTCAACGAGGATCCGGCCAGCAAAGTGACCAGCGTGTGCCGCAGGCGCCCGTCGTTGAGCACCGCAACCGCGCTGCGGCCATTGGTGGAGGCACTGGCCTTCTCGAATTCCCTGGCTATCAACTGGTCAAGTTCCGCGCTGGTGACGTGCATGGCTATCCCCTGCCCTTTCAATGACGATTGCCCGGCCCCACTGTTTCCATCAGCCTAGGCGGTTCTCTCCTCAAATCCATAGAAGTGGCGCTCGAATACCTGTCGGGACCGACGGGTGGACTTGAGGTAGTCGTCCTCCATCACCGAGGCCTCCCCCGGCGCGTACCCGCACCAGCGGGCCACCGCTTCCATGTCGCGCCAGGCATTGGGCAGCACGTCGCTGACCCGGCCCGTGCAAATCAGCCCCGCGCTGCGGATCCTGGTCGCCAGGGACCAGGCATGGTCCAGCACGGCCACGTCCTCGGACGGGATCAGCCCGGCCTCGGCAATGGCCTTTAGCGCCGGGCGGGTGGAGGTGGTGCGCAAGGCCGGGTGGTCCTTGGCATGCTTCAGCTGCATCAGCTGGACCAGCCATTCGACGTCGCTGAGCGAACCGCGGCCCAGCTTCAGGTGCCGTTCCGGCTCGGCCCCGCGGGGCAGGCGTTCGGCCTCCACGCGCGCCTTGATCCGGCGGATCTCGCGGACCTGGTCCTCGCCCATGGCTTGTTCGTAGCGCAGCGGGTCCACCATGGCCATGAAGTCGGCGGCCAGTTCCTCGGACCCCGCCATGGGCGTGGCCCGCAGCAGTGCCTGTTGCTCCCAGATCTGGGACCAGCGCCGGTAATACTCCTCGTAGGCGGCCAGGGAGCGCACCAACGGGCCGCTCTTGCCCTCCGGGCGCAGTGCCGCATCGATTTCCAGTCGCGGCTCCGCCTGGATCGCCGGCACCATGGGCCTGCCCAGCAACGACCCCAGGGCCGTGGCGATGCGCAGCGCCTGTTCCTGGGCGGCCTGCTCGTCGGCCCCGGTGAAGGCGCGCTGGACGAACATCACGTCCGCGTCGGAGCAGTAGCCGATCTCGTGCCCACCCTGCCGCCCCATGGCCACCACCAGGAATTCGCCCAGCTGCGGGGTCGCGGCGTATTCGGTGCGCTGGGCCACCTCCAGGGCGCCGCGGATGGCGGCCCTGTCGTTGTCGGCCAGTGCCCGACCCACGGTGTCCTGGTCGATGACCGCGGCGCCGTCGGCCAGGGCGATGCGCAGGATCTCGCGACGCCTGATCACCCGGATCAGCCGGATCGCCTGGTCGGAGCCGAGGTTCCGCTTCAGCTTCGAGGAGATCTCGCCCCACAGCGTCTCATAGCCCAGGGGCTGCAGTGACTTGTTGGATCCGAGCCAGGCGGCCGATTCCGGGGAGACCTCCAAAAGGTCGGTGATGAAGCGGGAATTGGACAGGATCCTGCACAGGCGTTCGGCGGCCGCGGACGAATCGCGCAGCATGCCCAGGTACCAGTGCGACTCCCCCAGCGACTCGCTCAGCCGCCGGAAACCCAGCAGCCCGGCATCCGGGTCCACGCCCTCGGCGATCCACCCCAGCAGCACCGGCAGCAGTTGCCGCTGCAGGGCCGCGCGCCTGCGCATGCCCCCGGTCAGCGCCTCGATGTGGCGCATGGCGGCCTTCGGGTCCACGTAGCCCAGGGCGCGCAAACGGGATTGCGCGGCCTCCGGGGAAAGCCTGACCTCGTCGGCCGACAGGTTCGAGGCGCTGTTGAGCAGCGGCCGGTAGAAGATGCGTTCGTGGAGCAGGCGCACCAGGCGCTTGGTGTCGCCCCAGCGCTCCAGCAGCCCGGCGGCGGTGGACAGCCCGACGCCCAGCGTGGAGCGCACCGCCCGCGCCAGGACGCGCTGTCCCGATTCCTTGTGCGGCATCAGGTGGGTGCGGCGCAGGTTCACCAGCTGGATGCGGTGCTCGAGCACGCGCAGGAAGCGGTAGGAGCGGTCGAACTTCTCGGCGTCGTCGCGCCCGATGTAGCCGGCCAGACTGAGCGCCGCGATGGCCCTGGTGGTGGAGCGCACGCGCACGGTTTCATCCACGCGGCCATGGACCAACTGGAGCAGCTGGACGGTGAATTCGACGTCCCGCAGCCCGCCGGGCCCCAGCTTGAGCTGGTGCGCCAGTTCGGCGGGCTTGATGTTTGCGGTGACCCTCCGGCGCATGCGCTGCACCGATTCCACGAACCCCTCGCGTTCCGAGGAGGACCAGACCAGCGGGGCCACCATGGCCTCGTAGGCCGCACCCAGCTGCGCGTCGCCGGCGATCGCGCGCGCCTTCAGCAGCGCCTGGAACTCCCACGACGCCGCCCAGCGCGCATAGTATGCGGCGTGGGACTCCAGGGTCCGGCTCAGCGCCCCGTCCTTGCCCTCGGGGCGCAGGTTCGCGTCCACCTCCCACAGGCCCGGTTCGATTCCGGCGGTGTCGATGGCCCGGGAAATGCCCGCGGCCAGGTCCCGGGCCAGGGCACCGGCCAGGTCCTCCTCCAGCCGATCGCTGGAGTGCACGTAGATGACGTCGACGTCCGAGACGTAGTTCAGTTCGTGGGCGCCGCATTTGCCCATGCCGATCACCGCCAGGCGCAGGTCCGCGACGTCCTCGGCCTTGAAGCGTTGCCCGGCCTCGGCCCGGCTGATGGCCAGCGCCCCCTCGATGGCCGCGGCCGCCAGGTCCGCCAGTTCCCGCCCGACCTCCGGCATGGCCTCCAGCGCGTCGCTGGCCCCCAGGTCGCGGTGGGCCAGCGAGAGCAGGGCGCGGCGGTATGCAACGCGCAGCCTGCGGTGTCCGTCCTCGCCGTGGACCGAGGCCACCGGCGGGATCCCCGAGGCGGGATCGGCTCCCACGGCACGCAGCAGCTCGGCGCGCAGTTCCTGGGCGCTGCGCCCGTGCATGCTTTCCGGCGCGGGCACCGCCAGGATCTCCAGGGAGGAGGGCTCGCGGATGAGGAAGTTCGCCAGGGCGTCCGAGGCGCCGAGCAGCCGCAGGAAGCCCGGCGCGGTGCGCGGGCTCCGCGCCAGCTCGAGGGCCGCCGGGGCATGCGGGATGAGCCGGATCAACGCCAGCAGCGCCTGGTCCGGGTCCGCGGCGTGGGCCAGGTGGCCCACGAGCGCCCGGTGGTCGATGTCAGCCAGTTCCTTGTCGGCCAGGAAGCGCTTGGCGCGCTCCAGGTCGTCGAACCCTGCGGAAATCAACTGCCTCGTGGAGATCTGCAAGGGCACCCCCTAGAGGATCCCCAGGTAGCGCCGGAGTTCAAACGGGCTCACGTTCTGGCGGTACGCTTCCCACTCGTCGCGCTTGTTGCGCAGGAACGAGGTGTAGACCTGTTCGCCGAGGATCTCGGCGACCAGCTCGGATTCCTCCATGGCGCGGATGGCGTCGTGCAGCGACCCGGGCAGCGGGTCGTGCCCGCTGGCGCGGCGTTCGGCGCTGCTCAGGCCCCACACGTCCTCTTCGGCCTGTGGTTCGAGCTCGTAGCCCTCCTGGATGCCCTTCAGTCCGGCGCCCAGCAGGCAGGCGTACGCCAGGTAGGGGTTGGTGGCCGAGTCGATGCCGCGGTACTCGACACGGGCGCTCTGGCCCTTGCCCGGCTTGTACAGCGGCACGCGGACCAGCGCGGAGCGGTTGTTGTGGCCCCAGGACCGGTGGCTCGGGGCCTCCCCGCCGCCCCAGAGGCGCTTGTAGGAGTTGACGAACTGGTTGGTCACGGCGGTGAACTCCGGGGCGTGGCGCAGGATCCCGGCAATGAACTGGCGCGCGGTGTCCGAGAGCTGGAATTCGCGGCCGGCCTCGAAGAAGGCGTTGGTGTCGCCCTCGAAGAGGGAGAAGTGGGTGTGCATGCCGGAACCGGGCTCGTCGGAGAACGGCTTGGGCATGAACGTGGCGTAGATGCCCTGCTGGATCGCGACTTCCTTGATCACTGTCCGGAAGGTCATGACGTTGTCGGCCGTCTGCAGCGCATCGGCGTAGCGCAGGTCGATTTCGTTCTGTCCGGGCCCGTTTTCGTGGTGGCTGAATTCGACGGAGATCCCCACGGCCTCGAGCATCGTCACCGCGGTGCGGCGGAAGTCCTGGGCGACGCCGCCGGTGACGTGGTCGAAGTAGCCGCCCCGGTCAACCGGGACCGGGTAGCCGTCCGCGCCCAGCTCGGAGGAGCGTAACAAATAGAATTCGATCTCGGGGTGCGTGTAGCAGGTGAACCCCATGTCGGAGGCGACGGCCAGCTGGCGCTTGAGCACGTGGCGCGAGTCGGCGGCGGCCGGCAGCCCGTCCGGGGTCAGGATGTCGCAGAACATCCGGGAGGTCGGTTCGACCTCGCCGCGCCACGGCAGGATCTGGAAGGTGGAGGGGTCCGGCTGCAGCAGCATGTCGGACTCGTAGATGCGCGACAATCCCTCGATGGAGGACCCGTCAAAGCCCAGGCCTTCCTCGAAGGCGCCCTCGACCTCGGCCGGGGCCAGGGCCACCGACTTCATGGAACCCACCACATCGGTAAACCACAGGCGCACAAATCGTACGTCCCTCTCCTCAATGGTTCTAAGGACGAATTCCTGCTGGCGATCCACGGCGGGTTCCTTCCACAAGCGATTTTGGCGGCGGTTCCCGCCCCACTGACTCACTTTATACGTTTTTGCGGCCAGGACACGGAAGGACAGCTGCGCCGATTGTGCATTAGTCTCTTGCCCATGAGTGCTCATCCTTCCACGCCAGCAAATCCCCCTGCCCCGGGCACCGTTCCCGGTCCGCGGATCCGCCTCCACCACCTGCAAGCGGCCAAGGACGAGGGCAGGAAATTCGCGATGCTCACCGCCTACGACACGATGATGGCAGACATCTTCGACGCCGCCGGAATCGAGGTCCTGCTGGTGGGCGATTCTGCGGCGAACACCGTGATGGGCTATTCCTCCACGCTGCCGATCACCCTGGAGGAGATGATCGTCTTTTCCAAGGCCGTGGTCTCGGGCGCCAAGCACGCCCTGGTGGTGTGCGACCTGCCGTTCGGATCCTACGAGGTCTCCCCCGAGCAGGCCGTTGCGTCGGCCGTCCGCCTGATGAAGGAGGGCGGGGTGCACGCGGTGAAGCTGGAGGGCGGCCACTTCTTCGTCCCGCACGTGCGCGCCCTGGTGGCCGCCGGCGTCCCGGTCATGGCGCACATCGGCTTCACCCCGCAGTCCGAACATGCCCTCGGCGGCTACCGGGTGCAGGGCCGCGGCGATGCCGCGGACGCTCTGGTGGCCGACGCACAGGCGCTGGAGGCGGCGGGGGCATTTGCCGTGCTCATGGAAATGATCCCCACCGCCACGGCACGCCGTGTCGATGAAGCGCTTCGCGTTCCCACCGTCGGAATCGGCGCCGGCGCCGTCACCACCGGCCAGGTCCTGGTCTGGCAGGACATGCTGGGCCTGGGAGCCGGCAAGGGCGCGCGCTTCGTGAAGAAGTACGCCGACCTGCGCTCGGTGGTGTCAGGGGCCGCGGCCGCCTACCGCGAGGATGTGCTCGCCGGAACCTTCCCGGCGGCGGAACACGAGTTCGGGGACCGGTAGTCCCCTAGTCTTCCTCTTCCTCGTCTTCCTCGTCCCACTGCTCGTTGCGTTCGCGCACCTTGGTCATGGCCAGCTCGGCCTCGGCACGCGAGCCGTACGGGCCCAGGAGCTGTGACCAGTCGGCCTGCGGCCCGGTTTCGACCTGGCCGGTGGTGACGTTGAACCAGTATTCGCCCTCGCCGGGCAATGCTCCACTCATCGGGAATGATCCCACCTTTCCTTTTCGCTGCTTTGACTCGATATGCCACCACCCTACCGCCGAAGGGCCGCGGGGCGCCCGGGCACACGGCCCGGCACGCTGGCACCGGGTACCGGCGACCCCGCTAGAATGGGAACCATGCCTTTAGCAACAACCGCACCCATCGGATCCCTCGTTCCTGGTGCCCCCACCCCACAGCGAACCGTCCCGAACTCGATCCCCCGTCCCGAGTATGTCGGGCGCCCGGCACCGCGCAAGTCCGATGCCCCGGAAGTCCGTTCCGCCGACATCATCGCGCGGATGCGCGTGGCCTCCAAGATCGCGGCGCAGGCGCTGGCCGAGGTCGGCAAGGCCGTCGTCCCGGGTGTCACCACCGACGAACTGGACCGGATCGGGCACGAGTTCCTGCTTGACCACAAGGCCTACCCCTCGACCCTGGGCTACCGCGGCTTCACCAAGTCGCTGTGCGCCTCGATCAACGAGGTCATCTGCCACGGCATCCCCGACACCACGGTGGTGCAGGACGGGGACATCGTGAACATCGACATCACCGCGTTCATCGGCGGGGTCCACGGCGACACCAACGCCACCTTCCTGGCCGGGGACGTCGACGAGGAATCCCGCCTGCTGGTCGAGCGCACCGAGGAATCCCTGCGCCGCGCGATCAAGTCCGTCATGCCGGGCCGCGAAATCAACGTCATCGGCCGCACCATCTCCGCCTATGCAAAACGCTTCGGCTATGGCGTGGTGCGGGACTTCACCGGGCACGGCGTGGCAGAATCCTTCCATACCGGATTGATCATCCCGCACTACGATGCGGCACCGGCCTACAGCCAGCTGATCGAACCGGGCATGACGTTCACCATCGAACCCATGCTCACCCTGGGCACCATCGAGTGGGACATGTGGGACGACGGCTGGACGGCCACCACCAAGGACCGCAAGCGCACGGCACAATTTGAACACACACTGCTCGTCAACGAGGACGGCGCCGAAATCCTGACCCTGGCCTAACCCCAGGGACCCCGTTTTAGCCCTCCTTAGAGAAAGAGCCCGACCCGCATGTCTGAACGCGCACTGAACCCATCGCCCACGGCCATCGGCATCGACATCGGCGGCACCGGCATCAAGGGCGGCATCGTCGACCTCTCGGTCGGAAAGCTGATTGGCGAACGCGTCCGCATCGACACCCCGAAGCCGGCGACCCCGGCGGCGGTGGCGGAGGTGGTGGCGCAGATCGTCGCCGCACTCGATGAACGGGACGATGCCCCGGGGGCCGAGACACCGGTCGGCGTCACGTTCCCCGCCATCATCCACCACGGCGTTGCCCGTTCGGCCGCCAACGTGGACAAGTCCTGGATCGGCACCGACGTGGATGCGCTGTTCACCGCGCGCCTGGGGCGCGAGGTCCACGTCATGAACGACGCCGACGCCGCCGGCCTGGCCGAGGCGCGATACGGCGCCGGAGCCGGCGTGGAGGGTTCGGTGCTGGTGATCACCCTGGGCACGGGCATCGGCTCGGCCCTGATCCACAACGGCGTGCTGGTTCCCAACGTGGAGCTGGGCCACCTGGAAATCGATTCGGCGGTGGCCGAGACCCGCGCCTCGGCCTCGGCGCGCGAGCGCGACGAGCTGGGCTGGGACGAATACGCGGTGCGCCTGCAGCGCTTCTTCTCCCATGTCGAGTTCCTCTTCTCCCCCTCGCTGTTCGTCATCGGCGGCGGGATTTCCAAGCGCGCGGACGACTACCTGCCCAAGCTCTCGCTCTCCACCCCGATCACCGTGGCGAAGTCGAAGAACAATGCCGGCATCGTCGGGGCCGCCCTGCAGCAGTCGGGCCTTTCCTAGCCGATTCCGGACCGGACGCCAATGGCGGGCCGTCCGCTTCCCTGGGTTGATCCGGGAAGCGGTCGGCCCGCCATTGGTTTTTGCTCTCATGCCCGCGCCGCGGGTTCCGGCCTAGCGTGCGCCCAGGGGACGCTGGTGGCCCACGGGCCGGGTGTCGCGTTCGGCCCGCAGCTTCGCGATGGCCAGCTCGAAGTCCTCCAGCGACTTGAAGTCCTGGTAGACGCTGGCGAAGCGCAGGTAGGCCACCTCGTCGAGGCGCTGCAGCGGGGTGAGGATGGCCAGGCCGACCTCGCGGGCGTTGATTTCCGCCGCGCCGCTGGAACGAACAGCCTCCTCGACTTCCTGGGCCAGCAGGGCCAGGTCGTCATCGGTGACGGGGCGGCCCTGGCAGGCCTTGCGCACCCCGTTGATGACCTTGGCGCGACTGAAGGGCTCGGCCACCCCGGAACGCTTGAGCACGTTCAGGCTCGTGGTCTCCGCGGTGCTGAACCGGCGTCCGCAGGCGGCGCATTGCCGGCGGCGGCGAATCGCGGTGCCGTCGTCGGTCAGTCGGCTGTCCACGACACGCGAATCGGTGTGCCTGCAATAGGGACAGTACATGGCACCCCTTCCTCGGGTCTTTTTTGCAAAGCACATGCGTGCTCGGGATCAGTTTAGGGCCACATATAGCGTAATCACAACAATGTCATTACCACATATAGTGGTCTTCGCCACACTTGGGCCCTGGCTCCGCCGAAACCCTCCCGCTAGGGAAAGCGGATGGCCACCGCATCTCCGTGGGCGGGCAGGTCCTCGGCGTTGGCAAGCGCCACCACGTGGGGCGCCACCACCGAGAGCGCGGCGCGGTCGTAGTCAATGACCTGGATGGCCTTGAGGAAGGTGTTGACATTCAGTCCCGAGGCGAAGGCGGCGGTTCCGCTGGTGGGAAGCACGTGGTTGGATCCCGCGCAGTAGTCCCCCAGGCTCACCGGGGAATTCGCCCCGACAAACACGGCGCCGGCCGCGGTGATGCGCGAGGCGTCGGCGGCTGCATTGGCGGTGTGGATTTCCAGGTGCTCGGCCGCATAGACGTTGCACACCGCGATGCCCGCGGCCATGTCGTCGACCAGGATCGTGGCCGACTGCTTTCCGCCCAGCGCGATGCGCACCCGTTCGGAGTGCTTGGTGGTGGCGCACTGGTTTTCCAGCGCACCGCGCACCGCCTCGGCGAGCTCGGGCGAATCGGTGATAAGCACCGCGGCGGCGTTGGGGTCGTGCTCAGCCTGGGAGATCATGTCGGCGGCAATGAAGTCCGGGTTCGCCGTGGCGTCGGCCAGGATCGCGATCTCGGTGGGGCCGGCCTCGGCATCGATCCCGACCACGCCCTTGACCAGGCGCTTGGCGGTGGCGACAAAGAGGTTTCCGGGACCGGTGACGACATCGACGGGCTCGATGGCCAGCTGCGGGTCCATGCCCCCGGAGACCGGGACGCCGTAGGCGAAGGCGGCGATGGCCTGGGCCCCGCCCATGGCGTGGACCTCCTCCACGCCGAGCAGCTGGGCTGCGGCCAGGATCGTGGGGTGAGGCAGCCCGCCGAATTCCTTTTGCGGGGGCGAGGCGATGGCCAGCGAGCCGACGCCGGCGGCCAGCGCGGGGACGGCGTTCATGATCACGGAGCTCGGGTAGACGGCCAGGCCGCCGGGAACGTACAGTCCCACGCGGCGCACCGGAACCCAGCGCTGGGTCACGCTCGCGCCGGTCCCGTAGTCGATGCGGGTGTCTTCCGGCACCTGGGCCGCGGCAAAGGCGCGTGCCCGGGCAATGGATTCCTCCAGGCCTGCCCGGATCTGGGGGTCTAGGTCCGCCAGGGCGCGTTCCATGGCCTCGGCCGGGACGCGGGTGTGGGTCTGGGTGACGCCGTCGAACCTTTCGGCCAGGTCGCACAGGGCGGCGAAGCCCTCGGTGCGGACGCGGGTGATGATGCCCTCGACCGCCTCGGCGGCGGTGGCGAAGTTCAGCTCGGGCCGCGGAAGCACCGCCTTGAGGCTCGCATGGTCCAATGCGGCGCCCCGCAGGTCTAGGTCTTGAAGCGCGGAAAAGGTCTGGGGGCTGGCGTTGCTAGTCACCGCACCAGTTTATCGTGTCGGCGGGCCGGTGCCAGGACAAGCGCCTGGCATCGCGCTTAACAATCGAAACGGCGCTTCCCTCGCTACCGTGTGCTTTCCCCGCTGCATGCCGGTGCCATAGTCTGCACGTAGCACGCACGGCTACACCGGAAGGGGAACCCCATGCCACTGCCATACGGCGGCATCGAGCAGACGCCGACAGGATTGCGCATCGTGATCGAGCGCGAGGTCGGGTTCGGCCTGGAGGAAATCTGGGAGGCTTTCACCACCCCGGAGGGCCTGAAACCCTGGGTGGGAGTCCTGCGGGGAAACCGCGAGGCCGGGAACCTGCGCTTCTCCATGGTCGAGGAAGGGAAGGAAGCGGAACCCGCGACACTGGAAATCATCCGTTGCAGGGCACCGCATGACCTGGCCTTCACCACGAACAGCGAGTACGGCGCGTGGCACCTCGGGCTCGAACTGTCCAGGCAGGACGGGGTGAGCACGATCCGCTTCATCCAGGACCTCGGGCTGACCGACGATCCGAGCAGCATCGGACCTGGCTGGGAGTACTACGTCCAGCGGGCGATTGTTTCGCTGGAGGGCGGCGACGTCGACTCGGTTCTGTGGGACGACTACTACCCGGCCCTGGCGCCGGCTTACGCGAAGGCGCCCGAATAGGCTTCGGACTCCCCCGGCCCGATCCGCGCGGGACCCGCGAAAGGCCAACACCCACCAGGAAGGGCGCCATCCCATGTCACAAGCCCACGGCGGTGTCGAGCTGTCGCCGACCGGTCGGCGAATCGTCATTGAACTCGATGCGCAGTCCGGCGTCCGTGACATCTGGGATGCCTTCACCACCGCGGAGGGCCTCCGCTCCTGGGCCGGGATCCTGCGAGGGAACGCGGAAAGCGGCGATCTGCGGTTCGCATTCCTTGAGGAAGGGCTGGAACCGGCGGCCGGGAGCGTGCGGGTCCACCGGTGCAGGCCCCCGTACAAGTTCCGTTTGACGGCCGACACCGAACAGGGGGCATGGGATCTTGGCCTGGATCTTTCGTCGCGAACGGGAACCAAGAAGATCACGTTCATCCATGAGCTCGGCGCGTCCGATGACCCGGGCACCATCGGGCCGGGTTGGGAGTATTACCTGCAGCGGATGCTCGTGCATCTGGAGGGCGGCGACGTCGATTCGGTCGATTGGGACGACTACTACCCGGCCCTGGCGCCGGCTTACGCGAAGGCGCCCGAATAGGTCCGCCCGCGTGCGGGCTTTTCATTCGGGCGCCGTGGCACCGGGTCCTGGCCCGTGTCAGCCGTCAAGGCAGGTCGGGCCCAGCAGGACCTTGAGGTCCCCGAAGAGCGCGGAGTTCGGAGTCACCCGGTAGTTCAACCCCAGACCCATCATGGTCACTCCGCGGGTGCTGTGCAGCTTCACACGCACCTCGGTAGTGCCCTGGTGCACGCGCAGCACGTCCCCGAGCGCGGAGACGACCTCCTCGGTGGCCTTGTGGTTGGCCATGGAGATGACCACCGGGCCGCTTTCGCCGTCCTCCCGGATCTCCGGGACGGTGAGCTCCTGGGCGTTGAGCGTGATGGAGCCGTCGTCGCGCTTCTGCACGCGGCCCTTGACCACCACGATGAGGTCCTCGGCCAGCACGTTGGCGATCGGCGCGTAGGCGTTGCCGAAGAACATGGTTTCCATGGACCCGGAAAGGTCCTCGATCTCGCATCTGGCGTACGGGTTGCCGCTCTTCTTGGCGATGCGGCGCTGCAGCGAGGTGATCATCCCGCAGATGGTCACGGTGTGCCCGTCCTGCGGGCCGTCGTCGGAGAGCACCTGGGTGACGGACATGTCCGCGTTCTGCTCCAGCAGCCCGCCCAGTCCCTTCAGCGGGTGGTCAGAGACGTAGAGGCCGAGCATGTCGCGCTCGAAGGCCAGCTTGTCCTTCTTCTCCCAGTCGGGCATGTCCGGGACCGACACCGTCATCCCGGCCGCGGCGGTGGGGTCCTCGAACGCGCTGAACAGGTCGAACTGGTTGGCGGCCTCGTTGCGCTTGACCGAGATGACCGAGTCCACGGCCTCCTCGTGGATGGCGACCAGGGCCCTGCGGGCATGTCCCATGGAATCGAAGGCGCCGGCCTTGATCAGGGATTCGATGGTGCGCTTGTTGCAGACCACGGCCGGCACCTTCTGCAGGAAGTCGGCGAAGTTCTCGAACTTGCCCTTTTCCTTGCGGGCCTCGACCAGGGCGTTGACGACGTTGGCGCCCACGTTGCGGATCGCCCCCATCCCGAAGCGGATGTCGGTGCCGACCGGGGTGAAGTTCAGCGCTGATTCGTTGACGTCCGGTGCCAGCACGGTGATGCCCATGTGCCGGCATTCGTTCAGGTACATGGCCGTCTTGTCCTTGTCGTCGGCCACCGACGTCAGCAGGGCCGCCATGTATTCGGACGGGTAGTGGGCCTTGAGGTACGCGGTCCAGTAGGAGATCACGCCGTAGGCGGCCGAGTGCGCCTTGTTGAAGGCGTAGTCGGAGAAGGGCAGCAGGATGTCCCACAGGGCCTTGACGGCCTCCATGGTGTACCCGTTGTCGGCCATGCCCTGGGAGAATCCGGCGAACTGCTTGTCCAGCTCGGATTTCTTCTTCTTGCCCATGGCACGGCGCAGGATGTCTGCCTGGCCCAGCGAGAAGCCGGCCAGCTTCTGCGCAATGGACATGACCTGCTCCTGGTAAACGATCAGGCCGTAGGTGGTGCCCAGGATCTCCCGCAGGGGTTCCTCCAGGGTCGGGTGGATCGGGGTTTCTTCCTGGAGCTTGTTCTTGCGCAACGCGTAGTTGTTGTGCGAGTTCGCGCCCATGGGGCCCGGGCGGTAGAGCGCGAGCACTGCGGAGATGTCTTCGAAGTTGTCGGGGCGCATGAGCTTGAGCAGCGAGCGCATGGGCCCGCCGTCGAGCTGGAACACGCCCAGGGTGTCGCCGCGGGCCATCAATTCGTAGGCGCCGGCATCGTCGAGTTCCAGGCGCTCGAGGTCCAGGTCCACGTCCTGGTTGGCCTTCATGTTTTCCAGCGCGTCGGAAATGATGGTGAGGTTTCGCAACCCCAGGAAGTCCATCTTGATCAGCCCCAGTCCTTCACAGGTCGGGTAGTCGAACTGCGTGATGACCTGGCCGTCCTGGATGCGGCGCATGATCGGGATGACGTCGATGATGGGGTCCGAGCTCATGATGACACCTGCAGCGTGCACGCCCCATTGGCGCTTCAGTCCCTCGATGCCCTTCGCGGTTTCGAAAACGCGCGCGGCCTCGGGGTCGGTGGCGACCAGCTGGCGGAAGTCCCCGGCCTCGGAGTAGCGCTTGGACTTCGGGTCCTCAATGTCGTTGAGCGGGATGTCCTTGGCCATGACGGGAGGCGGCAGCGCCTTGGTCAGGGATTCGCCCATGGAGAAGGGGTAGCCCAGCACGCGCGAGGAATCCTTGAGGGCCTGCTTGGTCTTGATCGACCCGTAGGTCACGATCATCGACACTCGTTCGTCGCCGTATTTCTCGGTGACGTACCTGATCACTTCCGAGCGGCGCCTATCATCGAAGTCGACGTCGAAGTCGGGCATGGAGACACGTTCGGGGTTCAGGAAGCGTTCGAAGATCAGCCCGTGGACCAGCGGGTCAAGGTCGGTGATGCGCATGGCGTAGGCGACCATGGATCCGGCGCCGGAACCACGTCCGGGCCCGACGCGGATCCCGTTGTCCTTGGACCAGTTGATGAAGTCCGCCACGACCAGGAAGTAGCCGGGGAAGCCCATCTTGATGATGACGTCGAGTTCGAAGTCCGCCTGCTTGCGCGAAGCCTCCGGGATGCCGCCCGGGTAGCGGTAGTGCAGCCCCTTGTCGACTTCCTTGATCAGCCAGCTGGTCTCGTCCTCCCCCGGCGGGCAGGGGAAGCGCGGCATGTAGTTGGCGCTGGTGTCGAAGGAGACCTCGGCGCGTTCGGCGATCAGCAGGGTGTTGTCGCAGGCCTCGGGCAGCTCCTTGAACAGGTGGCGCATCTCCGCCGGGCTCTTGAGGTAGTAGCCGGAACCGGAGAAGGCGAAGCGCGAGCCGCCCTGGTCGTAGGTAGGTTCGTCGAGCGTGGAGCCGGAGTTGATGGCCAGCAGCGCCTCGTGGGCCTTGGCATCGTGCTCGTGGGTGTAGTGCAGGTCGTTGGTGGCCACCAGCGGGATGTTCAGTTCCTTGGACAGGCGCAGCAGGTCCTGGGTGACCCGGCGCTCGATGTCCAGGCCGTGGTCCATCAGCTCGCAGAAGTAGTTTTCCTTGCCGAACAGGTCCTGGAACTCCGCGGCCGCGGCCTTGGCCTCGTTGTACTGGCCGAGGCGGAGCTTGGTCTGCACCTCGCCGGAGGGGCAGCCGGTGGTGGCGATGATGCCCTCGTGGTAGGTGTTCAGCAGGTCGCGGTCCAGCCGCGGGTACTTGCCGAAGACCGAGTCAAGGGAGGCGATGGACGAGGCCTTGAAGAGGTTCTTCATCCCGGTGTTGTTGTAGCTGAGCAGCGTCATGTGCGTGTACAGGCCACCGCCGGAGACATCGTCGCGCTTCTGGCTTTCCTCGGTGCGCCACTTCACGCGCGTCTTGTCGTCGCGTGCGGTGCCCGGGGTGACGTAGGCCTCGATGCCGATGATGGGCTTGACCCCCGCGGCGGTGGCCTTGGACCAGAAGTCGAAGGCCCCGAAGAGGTACCCGTGGTCGGTGGTTGCCAGGGCCGTCATGCCCAGCCGGTTGGTCTCTTCAAAGAGTTCCGTCAGGCGCGCGGCACCGTCAAGCATTGAGTATTCGGTGTGCGTGTGAAGGTGTACGAATCCATCGCGATTAGAGCTAGCCACCGATCCAGTCTAGGCCTTCGCGCCGACACCCGACCACCAGGGCGCACCGATGTGGGAAGCGGCACCCGGACCGTGGCCCGGGTGCCGCCGCGGGCGGGCTAGAAGTTGCCGTCGCGCAGCATTTCCAGGGCGTTGTTCAAATCCAGCGGGTAGTCGCTGGTGTATTCGACCCATTCCCCGTTCACCGGGTGGAAGAACCCCAGCCTTTGGGCGTGGAGCCACTGCCGGGTCAGCCCGAGGGCGGCGGACAGCTTCGGGTCGGCTCCGTAGGTCTGGTCCCCCGCGCAGGGGTGCCGCAGGGCGCTGAAGTGCACGCGGATCTGGTGGGTGCGGCCGGTCTCCAGGGTGACTTCAACCAGCGAGGCGCGGCCAAAGGCCTCGATCACCTTGTAGTGGGTCACCGAGTCGCGGCCGTCCTCGATGACCGCGAATTTCCAGTCGTGCCCGGGGTGGCGGCCCAGCGGCGCGTCGATGGTGCCTTCCAGCGGGTCGGGCAGCCCCTGCACGACCGCGTGGTAGATCTTCTTCGGGGTCCGTTCCTTGAACGCGCGCTTGAGCGCCGTGTAGGCGCGTTCGGTCTTGGCGACCACCATCAGGCCGCTGGTGCCCACATCCAGCCGATGCACGATGCCCTGGCGTTCGGCGGAGCCCGACGTGGAAATGCGGTAGCCGGCGGCGATCAGCGCGCCTACCACGGTGGGTCCGACCCAGCCCGGGGACGGGTGCGCAGCGACGCCCACGGGCTTGTCGATGACCACGTAGTCGTCGTCGTCGTCAATGATCTTGAGGTCTTCCACGAGTTCTACCCTGATTTCTAGTGGGTCTGGCCGAAGCGGGATGAAGACTTCGATGGTGTCGCCGGCGGTGGTCTTGCGGGACTTGCCCAGGACCTTGCCGGCGAGCGTCACGTTGCCCTCGGCGCACAGCAGTGCCGCCTGCGCGCGGGAGATCTCCAGGCGCTGGGCCAGGAAGGCATCCATGCGCAGGGCCCCCTCTTCCGGGGCCACGAGCAGTGACTCGGTGCGTTCGCCCTGGGTCACTGCTGTTCCTGCGGCCCGGACCCGGAGTCGTGCCCGGGATCCTTCTTCGCCGCGGACATGCGGCCGTCTATTTCGCGGCCGGTGAAAAGCAGCAGGCAGATCCCGATCATCGAGCAAACGATGAACGAGTCGGCGATATTGAAAATCGCGAAGTTCGGCAGGGCGATGAAGTCCACCACGTGTCCCTGTCCGAAGGACGGCGGACGGAAGAGTCTGTCGGTGAGGTTTCCGGCGACGCCTCCCATGAGTCCGCCCAGGGCCAATGCCCACGGCCAGACGCGGATCTTGCGCACCAGGAACACCGCCACGTAGAGGAGCACGGCGGCCTGGATGATGCTGAAGATCCAGGTGTAGCCCTCGCCCATGGAAAACGCGGCGCCGGAGTTCTTGATGTAATACCAGCGAAGCAGTGGAGGGAAGACATCGATGACTTGTCCCTCGTACATGGAGGATTCAACAATGCGCTTGGTGAACTGGTCCAGGACCAGGGCCAACACGGCCAGGGTGCTCGTGGCGAGCACGAGGCGGCGCTTGGTTCCGCTGCCGGGCGTGGGCGTGGCGGCACCTTGCGGCACCGGTGGTATGGAGCTGTTTTCCATCATGTCCTTTAACGCATTGTTGGCGGTCGGTAACCCGACCGCCAACAATCTTAAGCCATCAATATGTACGGCAAGTGGTGAAGCAGATTAGCCGTTTTCCTTGGCATCTGCCGTATCCATGGAGCCCTTGGCTTCCAGATCGCGCAGCTGACCCTCGATGTAGGTCTTCAGGCGGGCGCGGTAGTCGCGCTCGAAGCCACGCAGCTGCTCGACCTTGCGCTCCAGGACAGTCTTCTGCTGTTCCAGGGCGGACAGGGTCTTGCGGCTCTTCTCCTCGGCCTCGGAAACGAGGCTGTTGGCCTCGACCTGGGCTTCGGCGATGATCTTGTCACGCTGTTCAACACCTGCGGAGACGTATTCGTCGTGCAGGCGCTGGGCCATGGCCAGGACACCGGCGGCGGACTCGGCCGTGGTGGCCGGAGCTGCTGCGGTGGCGGCGGGGGCCGCTGCAACGACCTTCGCCGGCTCGGCTGCCTTGGGGGCTTCCGGAGCCTTGGCTTCTTCCTTCTTGGCCTCGGGTGCCTTGGCATCCTTGGGCTTTTCCGCCTCGGCCGGCTTGGCTGCAGGGGCTGCTGCCACAGGGGCTGGAACGGACTGTTCGCCTTCGCTGATGCCGGCTTCCGACAGGCGGCGACGCAGTTCGTCATTCTCCTGCGTCAGACGACGTAGCTCGACAACGATCTCGTCTAGGAAATCGTCAACTTCATCCTGATCGTAGCCTTCACGAAACTTCGTCGGCTGAAATCGCTTGTTGACTACATCTTCTGGCGTGAGAGCCATCTGGTCACCTCGATACTTGGTTCTCTCCTCGAACCGCTGAAGTGCGGCCCGAGTACACTTACCGTTTATTGGTGCGCAACCCGGTGCAGTCGTTGCGCCTAATGTGACAACACTATAACGACTGGGCCGGTAAAGGCTAAAAACAACGAACTTTCTTACCAAAAATTCATCGACTTGGCCCTTGTCGCACCGTAATTCATGCCCCTTGCGAGGGCTATCCCTGCGCCGCTGCGACGCCCAAGTTGTTGACAACAATCTTGAGCACGATGACGGCGAAGAACAAAATGATGAACGCCAGATCAAGGCGGATTCCGCCGAGATCTAGCGGTTTTATGCGCGAGCGCAACCAACGCATCGGAGGATCCGTGGTCTTGGCAATCAATGAGACCGCGACCAGTGCCATGCCGCGCGGACGCCAGGAGCGCGCAAAGGACTCCGTGACATCAAGCACTATGCGCAACAGCAGCATGACCTGCAGCACCGTGAGCACCACGTAAAGCAGCGCGAAAATAAGCTCCACTATTCCTTCGAACCTTTGGACTTAGCTCTGGTTGAAAAAGGTTGCCTGGTCTTCGGACTGCTTCTTGTCCTCACCCAGGACCTCAACCGTGGAAGGCGACAGCAGGAAGACCTTGTTGGTGACCCGCTCGATGCTGCCGTGCAGGGCAAAGACCAACCCGGCGGAGAAATCGACGAGGCGCTTGGCATCCGCTTCGCCCATGTCCGTGACGTTCATGATGACTGGGATGCCATCACGGAAGTTCTCGCCAATGATTTTCGCGTCATTGTAAGAACGTGGGTGAACGGTGGTGATTTGACGCAATGAAGAGTCCTCGTCCCGTGCTGAAGGAGCGCGCTTGATGGGTGTTACCGGAGCCCGGTATTCGTTTTCGATGACAGGGCGGGGTGCCACTTGTGCTACCGGAGCAGGCTGTGCGGCAACCGGCTCTTCGCGGACCGGCTCGACGACGCGCACTTCTTCACGCGCTTCAATGTCGTGCTTCTCGGCCTCGAAGTTCTCGTCACCTTCGGCGAGTCCCAGGTAGATCATTGTCTTGCGCAATGCGCCAGCCATGGTCTTCTCCTTTTGATCGTGCGCGGTCGGCGGTCTACCGTACCGCAAATCTCTCCGCTAACTCGACGCTACAGCACCATTTGGCGGTGCCGGAGGACATCGGTGCGATTCGGGCGGTGTGTCGCCCTGTGTCGTTCGGCGCGCCGGGACGCGGGCCCCGTTTCGGAATGGCGGCCGGTCAGCCCCGGGAACTGGAACCGGTGCCGGCTTCCCAACCCTCCGCCTGCCATACCAATCCGGCCAGGCGGCCGGTGCGCGGGTCGCGGCGGTAGGAAAAGTAGTTCTCGTCCTCCAGGGTGCAGGCCCCGGATTCGGTGACGGACACGCCCAGTGCGCGAAGCTCGGACGCCGCGGCCCGTGGCAGGTCGAGCCCGGTGGTGCCCTGGCGGGTGGTGGAGCCGATCCCGGATCGCAACGCCTCGGCCTCCGCAGCCATGGCCGCGGGAACCTCGTAGCAGCTGCCGCAAATCGCCGGTCCTATCCAGGCCTCGAAACTCTGTGCACCGGCGGCACGCATGCGGTGCACGGTTGCGGTCAGGATTCCGTCGAGCAAACCGCGGCGGCCCGCGTGCGCGACCGCCGTGACCGCTCCCCGCGCCGAGTTCCCCACGAAGACGACGGGCACGCAATCGGCGACCATGACGGCCAGCGGATGCCCCGCACCCGCCGAAACCAGTGCGTCGCAGGTGGGAATGGCGGACTCCGTCGGGGGCCCGTCCACGTCAAGCACGGTGGCCGAGTGGACCTGGTCCATGTAGCTGAACCGCTCCTCGCCCAGCCCCAGGCCACGTTCCAGATCGCGACGCCGCAGCAGCACGGCGTCGCGATCGTCGGGAACGTGGAAGGCAAGGTTTCCTTCGGCCGTCGATGTGAATGCAATGTGCACGCCGGGGGCGAGCACTGATTGGTATCGCAACATGGGGCTTGGAAGGTTCCCTTCTGCCGTGGGTCCCGTCTACTTCAGGAAGTCCGGGACGTCCAGGTCGTCGTTGGTAGCCGAAAGATCCGGCTCCACGATCGCGGGAAGTTCCTCGAAGCCCGGTTCGGCGGTTGCAACCGCGGCGTGGACCTCTTCGCGGCGGGGGGCCGCCTGCGGCGAGGACGGTGCCGCGGCGGGAGCCGCCGGGGCTGCCGGTGCCGCTGCCGGGGCCGCGGGGGCGTTGCGGACCGCAGGCTGCAGGGTCTGCGGCGCGCTGGTGGCATCGACCTGGTCGAAGCCGGCCGCGATGACCGTCACGCGGGCCTCGTCGCCCAGGGCGTCGTCGATGACGGCGCCGAAGATGATGTTGGCTTCCGGGTGGGCGACTTCCTGGACGAGGCGGGCCGCCTCGTTGATCTCGAACAGGCCGAGGTCCGAACCGCCCTGGATGGACAGCAGGACGCCGTGGGCGCCGTCGATGGAGGCCTCGAGCAGCGGGGAGGCGATGGCGAGCTCGGCGGCCTTGACCGCACGGTCCTCGCCGCGTGCCGAACCGATGCCCATGAGCGCCGAACCGGCACCCTGCATCACGGACTTGACGTCCGCGAAGTCGAGGTTGATCAGGCCCGGGGTGGTGATCAGGTCGGTGATGCCCTGCACACCGGAAAGCAGCACCTGGTCGGCCTGGCGGAATGCGTCCAGGACCGAGACGTTGCGGTCGGAGATCGAGAGCAGGCGGTCGTTCGGGATGACGATGAGGGTGTCGACCTCGTCGCGCAGCGCCTCGATGCCGTTTTCGGCACTGGTCGCGCGGCGGCGGCCCTCGAAGGTGAACGGACGGGTGACCACGCCAATGGTCAGCGCGCCGAGGCCTCGGGCGATGCGGGCGATGACGGGTGCGCCACCGGTGCCGGTGCCGCCGCCTTCGCCTGCGGTCACGAAGACCATGTCGGCCCCGCGCAGCACTTCCTCGATTTCCTCGGCGTGGTCCTCGGCGGCCTGGCGACCCACGTCGGGGTTGGCGCCGGCGCCCAGGCCACGGGTGAGTTCGCGTCCCACATCGAGCTTGACGTCGGCATCGCTCATGAGCAATGCCTGCGCATCCGTGTTGATTGCAATAAATTCGACGCCTCGCAGGCCAACTTCGATCATGCGGTTGACGGCGTTGACGCCGCCACCGCCGATGCCGACGACCTTGATGACGGCGAGGTAGTTCTGTGGAGCTGCCACGTCCTGATTCCCTTGTTCGATGTGCTGCTGACCGAGGAAGCTCAACCGGACCAACGTTAACCCTCAACTCGAAGGTTATAGTTATGTCAAGCAACCGCTATGAAAACGCTATGTTTCACAGTTCGTACATGCAACGACCAAGGCCGCGTGTCGCCCCTAAGTCGTTGATTTTTCTTGTATTCGGGCCCCTGGTGGTCCGTTACCGGGCCACCGGGTGCTGCGGGCTGGAAATGTCGTACACCTTGATGGGTGCCTTCTTGTCCTTCGGGGCCCCCAAAAGCGCCTCAAGGACCTGGGTCTTGAGTGCCGCATCCTGGTCGTTGCCCCAAATCACCAGCTGTCCGCTGTTGAGCTTGAGCTCGACAAAGTCCTTGCTGGTGGCCGTCGCGTGATCCACGTTCGCCAACAGCTTATCCGGTAGTTCTGAGAGAACCCGGGTGAGCATCGAAAACACCTTGGGGTCCTTGGTCACCTTCGAGGACCGGATGGTCGGCAGCTTCGGCTTGTCCTTGGCCTTCAGGGAGGCCAACACCTGCCCCTCGGGGCCCACCAGGGAACGTTTCTTCCCCTCCAGCAGCACCGCCACCGGGACGAATTCGACCACCTGGACGTGCAGCGTGTTGGGTGCCTCGGCCTGGACGATCGCGTCCTTCACCGCGGGCTCCCCCGCCAGCAGCTCCATGACCCGGCTGGTCCCGACCCGCGAGAGCGGGACGCCGTGAAGCGGCTCGAGCGCCTGCTCCACGGTCCTGTCGCTGACCAGCGAGTTGCCCGAGACCGTGACGGACTTGATCGCCAGGATCGGCGAAAACGTCAGCACCAGCACCAGCACCACCACGAGCCCCGCGACCACGGATCCCCCGATGATCCAACGCCGCCGCACGCGTACTCCGGGATCCTCCGGCAGGTCCAGGACGTTGTTCGCCCCACGCCCGTGCCCGGCGTTGCCCGCCATCAGCGCCCCAGACGTTTTTCCAGCGCGGCCACGATGGCGCCGGCCTGCTCGGTCACGTCCCCGGCACCGATGGTCATGATCACGTCCCCGGGGCTGGCAAGGGCCGCGAGGACCTCGGCGGCCTGTGCCATGGACACCAGCCCGCCGGCGGTGTTCAGCTCGCGGGTCAGCAGTTCGCTGGTCACCCCGGGGATCGGGGTTTCGCGTGCGGGATAGATTTCCAGCACGTGCGCGGAATCGGCCAGGGAGAGCGCCTCGGCGAACTCGCGGTGGAATTCCTTGGTGCGGGAGAAGAGGTGCGGCTGGAACAACACGTGCACGGCGCCGTCGCCGGCCACCGCGCGGGCGGCGCGCAGCGCCGCCGTCACTTCGGTGGGGTGGTGCGCATAGTCGTCGAAGACCCGCACTCCCCCGGCCTCGCCGCGGAAGTCGAAGCGGCGCGCCGCACCGCTGAAGGCGCCCAGGCCGGCCACCGCCGCCTCGGGCTCCAGCCCGCAGTCCAGGCCCACGGCGAAGGCGGCCGCGGCATTGAGCAGGTTGTGGTTTCCCGGCACGGCGAGTTCCAGTTCCGCCGTTTCCCCGCTGCCCCATTCCATGGTGCAGGCAAAACGCAGTCCGACCGGCTTCGCGTCGCTCAATCTGCGGTCCGCGCCCTCGGAGAAGCCGTAGGTCTGCACGCGCAGCGCCGGGCGCTCGCGGCGCATCCGCACGGCCAGGGCCAGGGAGCCCGGATCGTCGGCGCAGCAGATCAGCAGCCCGTCATCGGGCAGCAGGCAGGCGAAGTCGTGGAACGCCCGGTGCACCGCCTCGACGCTGCCGTAGTGGTCCAGGTGGTCGGCCTCGATGTTGGTGATGACCGCGACATCGGGGGCGTAGTTCAGGAACGAGGCGTCGGACTCGTCGGCCTCGGCCACGAACACCTTGCCTTCCCCGTATTCGGCGTTCACGCCCAGCGAGGCGATGTTCGCCCCGACGGCGAAGGTCGGGGAGATCCCGGCCTCGCGCAGCATGAAGGCGACCAGCGAGGTCGTGGTGGTCTTGCCGTGGGTCCCCGCCACGGTGATGACGCGGTGGCCCTCCATGGTGGCCGCAAGCCCCTCGGAACGGTGCAGGATGCGCAGCCCGCGGGCCACCGCCTCGTCGTACTCCGGGTTGCCTTCCTTGATGATCGAGGAGACCACCACGGTGTCGGCGTCGCCGAGGTTCGCCGCGGCATAGCCGACGTTGATGCGGGCGCCGGCCTCGCGCAGGTCATCGAGCACCGGAAGGTCCTTGGCGTCGGTTCCCGAGACGCTCAGGCCGCGGGCCAGCATGAGCCTGGCAACCGCCGAGACCCCCACCCCGCCGATGCCCAGCAGGTGGACGTTGCCCAGCGTGGCCAGTGTGTGTTGTTCCTGCATGTCCCTTAGCTTCCCGTGTTGGTGGTCTGTGGCGGTGTTCCGCGGCCGAGCGACTCGCGGATCATGGCGGCCATGACGGCCGCGGCGTCGTTGCGCCCCTGGGCCTTGGCGGCCGCTCCCATGGCGGTGAGCGCCTGCCGGTCCTTCAGCAGCGGCAGCAGCGTCGTGGCCAGGTAGCCGGTGGTGAAGTCGGCGTCGTCCACGACGAGCGCGCCGCCGGCGGCGACGAGGTCCGCGGCGTTCAGGCGCTGCTCGCCGTTGCCGATCGGCAGCGGGACGAGCACCGAGGGGGTGCCGGCGACGGCAAGTTCGCACACCGTCCCGGCCCCGGAACGGGCGACCATGAGGTCCGCGGCCGCGTAGGCCTGGTCCATGGAGTCCACGTACTCGACCTGGCGGTAGCCGTCGGCGGCGAGCGGGTTGCCCGCGGCGTCCGGCACGGCCTTGCCGCGCCCGGTGATGTGCAGCACCTGCACCCCGGCATCGGCCAGCATGCCCAGGCCCGCGGCGATGGTCGCGTTGATGGACGCCGCCCCGGAGGAGCCGCCCGTGACCACCAGCGCGGGGGCGTCACCGGTGAAGCCCAGGGCGCGGCGTGCCTCCTCGCGCTGGGCCGCGCGGTCCATGGTGGCCACGAAGCCGCGCATCGGCATGCCCACGACCCGCGCCCCGCGCAGGCCGGTGCCGCTGAAGGCCGCTCCGACGCCGGCGGCGTAGCGGGCGCCGACCTTGTTGGCCAGCCCGGCCCGCGCGTTGGCCTCGTGGACGAAGATCGGCAGCTTGCGCTTCTTCGCGGCCAGGTACACCGGGGTGCACACATAGCCCCCGACCCCGAGCACCGCCTGGGCGTGCGTGTCGTCCAGGATCGCCCCGGCGGCCTTGATCGCCGCGCGGAAGCGGAAGGGCAGCTTGAGCAAATCCAGGGAGGGGCGGCGCGGCATCGGGACCTTGGCGATGGTGCGCAGCTCGTACCCGGCCTCGGGCACCAGCCTGGTCTCCAGGCCGTTGGCGGTTCCCACCGCGGTGATGGCCGTGTCCGGGTCGGCGTCGCGCAGGGCGTCGGCGATGGCGATCATGGGGGTGATGTGTCCGGCCGTTCCGCCGCCGGCGATCACCACGCGTAGTGGCTCAGTCATGGGGATTCGTGTACTACTTTCGGTGGATCGGTGTTTGCGGCTGATTACTTGGCCGCACGGCGCTTCGCGAGAAGCGCAGCCATGCCGCGCGGGGTTCCGGCCGGTTGCAGTCTAACGCGTTGTTCCCGGGCAAAGGACAGTACCACCCCGATGCCCAGGAACGCGGCAAGCAGGGCCGAGCCGCCGGAGGAGATGAAGGGCAGCGGGACGCCGATGACCGGCAGCAGGCCGGTGACCATGCCGATGTTGATGAAGGCCTGGCCGATGAGCCAGGCCATGATGCCGCTGATGGCCACGCGCCCGAACACGGTCCCGGTGCGCACCGCGATGCGGTACATGGCCACGGCCAGCATCCCGTAGAGCACGATGACGAAGAGGGTGCCCAGCAGGCCCATTTCCTCGCCCAGCACCGCGAAGATGAAGTCGTTCTGGGCCTCGGGGATGTGCGACCACTTCTGCCTCGACTGGCCCAGGCCGACGCCGAACCAGCCGCCGGAGGCCAGGGCGAAGAGCCCCTGTTCGGCCTGGTAGCAATAGTCCTGGGGGCCGTCGCCGCAGGCGATGTGCAGCCAGGCCAGGATCCGGCCCATGCGGTTGGGGGCCACGATCACCATCACCACGATCCCGAAGACGCCCACCAGGCCCGCAATGCCGAAGAGCTTGGCCTTGGCGCCGCCCACGAACATCACCACGGCCAGGATCAGCAGCAGGATCAGCGCGGTGCCGAGGTCGCGGCCCAGCAGGACCAGGAGCACCACCAGCAGCCCGAAGGGCGCCAGCAGCGGGATGACCGCGTGTTTCCACTGGTCCATCAGCTTGGCCTTGCGCTCGACCACCCAGGCGCCCCACAGGGCCAGGGCGACCTTGGCGAATTCGGAGGGCTGGATCGAGAACGGGCCGATGAAGATCCAGTTCTTGTTGCCGTAGATTTCCTGGCCGATGAGCAGCACCAGCACCAGCAGCAGCCCGGCGGCCCCCAGCGCCGGCCAGGCCAGCTTCTTCAGGGTCGGCAGGGAGATCAGTTGCATGCCCGCCAGGCAGAGCACGCCGATCAGCGCCCACAGCGACTGCTTGAAGAAGGCTTCGAAGGCCGACTGGTTCCGCGCGATGGCCTCCACCGAGGAGGATGAGAGCACCATGATCAGGCCCATGAACGTCAGGGCCAGCGTGGTGCCCAGCACGACGTAGTAGTTGATCTGGGCTCCGCGCAGCGAGGGGTCCTCGATGCGGGTGAACCACTTGGCCAGTCCGCGCGGTTCCCGACCCCGGCCGCGCTTGGGGCCCGTGGTGCCGGCCTTGGCGCTCCTGCCCCGTGGGGTACGGGATGTGCCGCTCACGACTGCTCCTTACCTGGGGTCGTCCCCCATGAGCGCACGGACCGCGTCGATGAAGGCATTGCCGCGTTGTGCGTATGAGGAAAATTGGTCCATTGATGCCGCAGCCGGCGCCATCAGCACGGTGTCCCCGGCCGTCGCGATGCCCGCGGCCGCCTTGACTGCCTGGGCCATCACGGCCCAGCCGGTGGCCGCGCCGTTGGATCCGGCACCGCCCTGCACACCAGTTTCGCGCACCTCGGCCTCGATCACCGGCACCTGCGGCGCGTGTCGTTCAAGGGCCGCCAGCAGCTTGGCGGTGTCGGTCCCGATGAGCACGACGGCCTTGAGCCGTTTGGCGTGGGCCGACACGAGCTCGTCGTATTCCACGCCCTTGGACAGCCCTCCGGCGATCCACACGACCGAGGAGAAGGCGCCCAGCGAGGCGCCGGCGGCGTGCGGGTTGGTGGCCTTGGAGTCGTTGATCCACAGCACGTCGTCGCGGCGGGCCACGGCCTGGATGCGGTGGTCCCCGGAATCGAAGCCGGCCAGGCCCTTGGCCACGGCGGCGGGCTCGACGCCGCAGGCGCGCGCCAGGGCCGCGGCGGCCGCGGCGTTGGCGGCGGTGTGCCGGGGCACGACCTCGCCGATCTGGTCCAGGGCGATGAGCTCGGCGGCGGAGTTGCGGCGGTCCTCGATGAAGGCGCGGTCCACCAAAAGGTCCTCGACGACCCCGACCATGGACAGCGACGGCACGGACGTGGTGAAGCCGATGGCGCGGCAGCCCTCGATCACGTCGGCGTTCTCGACCATGGCCTCCACGACCGGCTCGTCGGCGTTGAAGATGGCCGCGACGCGGGTGCGCTCGTAGATCTTGGCCTTGTCGGCCTTGTAGTTCTCGAACCCGCCGTGCCAGTCCACGTGGTCCTCGGCGATGTTCAGCACCACGGAGGCCAGCGGGGAGATGCTGTGGGTGAAGTGCAGCTGGAAGGAAGAGAGCTCCACGGCGATCACGTCGAAGCCCTCCGGGTCGCGGATCGCGTCCAGGATGGGGGTGCCGACGTTGCCGGCGGCGATGGCGCGCAGGCCCGCGGCCTTGAGGATCGACTCGGTCATGCCCACGGTGGTGGTCTTGCCGTTGGTGCCGGTGATGACGACCCATTCGGCGAGCTTGCGCCCCTCCTTCTCGCGGACGCGCCAGGCCAGCTCCACGTCGCCCCAGATCTCGATCCCGGCCTCGGCCGCGGCGGCGAGCATCGGTTGGCGCGGGTTCCAGCCCGGGGAGGCGATGAGCAATTGCGGGGCCTGGCCGTCGATCATCGGCAGCGCGTCGGTGTGTGCGGCGCCCAGGAGCACGTCGGCGGCGCCGACGATCTTCAGGGTGTCGGCCCGCGAGCGGTTGACCTCGGTGTCGGCGCCGTCGATGACGACGACCTTGGCACCGAGTTCGACCAGGGTGTCGGCGGCGGAGAAGCCGGACAGGCCCAAGCCCGCCACGACGACGCGCAGGCCCTTCCAGTCCGATTCCCAGCGGGTGAGGTGGTCCAGGTTGGCGTGCGTCACAGGGCCACGACCCATTCGGAGTAGAAGATGCCCAGGCCGGCGGCCACGAAGAGCCCGCCGAGGATCCAGAACCTGACCACCACATTCTCCTCGGCCCAGCCGGCGAGTTCGAAGTGGTGCTGCAGCGGGGCCATCTTGAAGACGCGCTTGCCGCCGGAGAGCTTGAAGAACCCGACCTGGATGATCACCGAGAGCGAGATGATCACGAAGAGCCCTGCCAGCACCAGCAGCAGGATCTGCGTGCGGGAGAGGATCGCGAACGCGGCAATCGCGCCGCCGATGGCCAGCGACCCGGTGTCGCCCATGAAGATCTTTGCCGGCTTGGCGTTCCACCAGAGGAAGCCGATCAGGGCGCCGCAGAGGATGGCGCCGAGCAGCGCCAGGTCCATGGGGTCCCGGACGGTGTAGCAGACGTTGGCCGCCACGTCGGTGCCGCAGGCCTGGTTCTGCTGCCAGATCCCGATGATGGTGTAGGCGCCGAAGACCATGATGGAGGCGCCGGTGGCCAGCCCGTCCAGGCCGTCGGTGAGGTTCACGCCGTTGGTGGTGGCGGTGACGATCAGGTTGGACCACAGCACGAACAGGATCAGCCCGAGCAGCGGGCCGGCGAAGGCCAAATCGATGTTGGTGTCGCGCAGGAACGAGATCGCCGTCGAGGCCGGGGTCAGCCCCTGGGCGTTGGGGAAGTTCAGCGCCAGCACGGCGAAGCCGATGCCGACCGCCGCCTGCAGCACGATCTTTTCCCAGGCCCGCAGCCCCAGCGAGCGCTTCTTGGCGATCTTGATGAAGTCGTCCAGGAACCCGACCAGGCCCATGCCCGCGAAGAGCAGCAGGACCAGCAGCCCGCTGGCCGTGATCCCGGAGGAGGGCCGCTGCATCAGGGCCAGCAGCCCGTGGGTCACGAAGTAGCTGAGGATGACCGCGACGATGATGATGACCCCGCCCATGGTGGGCGTGCCGGACTTGGTGGCGTGGCTGGTCGGTCCGTCGTCACGGACCACCTGGCCGTACTGCCGGCGGGTGAGCATGCGGATGAACAATGGCATGGTGACCATCGTGAAGATCAAGGCAATGCCGGATCCCATGATTAGAGCAATCACTGCGCCGAGCCCTCCTTTGCGGCGGAAGCACCGCTGGTAGTTTCGGCAATTTGGTCGCCCAGGTGCCGCAGCCCCGAGCCGTTGGAAGACTTGAAGAGCACGATGTCCCCGGGAAGCAGGTTTTCGTTGAGGATCCGGGCTGCGGCCTTGGCGTCCTCGGCGTAGTACGCCTCGTCGCCCCAGCTGCCCTCGAGCACCGCGGAGTTGTAGGCCAGCTTGGCCCCGCGCCCCACGACAAGCAGTTTCTTGATGTTCATGCGCACCGCGATGCGGCCGAGCATGTCGTGTTCGTGGCGGGAGTCCTCGCCGAGCTCGAGCATTTCGCCCAGCACGGCCCAGGTGCGCCGTGCGTTGCCCTGCGCGTCGGGCAGGCCGAGTTCGGCCAGGGTGCGCAGCGCGGCGCGCATCGAATCCGGGTTGGCGTTGTAGGCGTCGTTGATGATGCTCACCCCGTCGGCCCGTTCGATGCGTTCCATCCGCCAGCGGCTGGTGGGGCCCAGGCCCTGCAGGGTCGCGGCGATCTGCGCCGGCGCGAGGCCCAGGTACTCGGCCACGGCGGCGGCGGCCAGGATGTTGGCCACGTGGTGCCGGCCGATGAGCCCGGAGGTGATCGGGTGGGCCGAGGAATCGGCCGCCACCAGGGTGAAGACGGGGTGGCCGTCGGCGTCGACGTCCAGGCCGCTTGCCCAGACGCCCGGCGCGGTGTCCCCGGCGGCGCGTTGCACGCCGAAGTCCATGACCGGGGCCACGGTGCGGCTGCGCATGGCGGCCACGAGGTTGTCGTCGTGGTTCAGCACCGCAAGCCCGGTGGCGGGCAGTGCCTCGACCATCTCGCCCTTGGCCTTGGCGATGTTCTCGATGCCGCCGAATTCCCCGGCGTGCGCCGAGCCCACGCCCAGGACCACCCCGACCTCGGGGTGGACCATGTCGGTGAGGTAGCGGATGTGTCCGATGCCGGTGGCACCCATTTCCACGACGAGGTACTTGGTCTCGGCCGTGGCCCGGAAGACCGTCAGCGGGACGCCGACCTCGCCGTTGTAGGAGCCGACCGGTGCGATCGTGGGGCCAAGGTTGGCCAGCAGCGCGGCCAGCAGGTCCTTGGTGGTGGTCTTGCCGGCCGAACCGGTGATGCCCACCACCCGCAGCCCGTTGGAGGCCTTGAGGCGCTCGACGATGGCGGCGGCGATCTGCCCCATGGCGATGACGGCGTCGGGGACGATGATCGCGGGGTGCACGGCACCGTCCGGTGCGTGGGTCTCGCGCTCGGCCAGGGCCAGCACGGCGCCCTGCTTCATGGCAGCGTCGATGAAGTGGTGCCCGTCGGAGGACTCCCCCGGCTTGGCTACGAAGAGCCAGCCGGTTTCGCAGCTGCGCGAGTCGGTGTCGACCCCGAGGACGGGCGTGTCGGCGCGAGCCGTTGAGGAGAGTCGCCCGCCGGTGATTTCGGCGATTTCGGCGGAAAGAAGATCAATCATGGCACCTAGGACTTTACCCTTCATCCGCGGGATCGAAGGAATCGGAAACAGCGGACAGGGGGTTGAAACCGTGGGCGAGCAGTGCCCGGCGCAGTTCCTCGCGGTCGTCGAGTTCCAGGTTGACACCCATGACTTCCTGGAAGACCTCATGTCCCCGTCCGGCCACCAGGATGGTGTCGCGTTCCCCGGCCATGGCTACTGCGGCCGCGATTGCCGCGGCCCGCGGATGGACCTCGCGGACCTCGCTGCGCAGGCCGTGTTCCCGGATTTCGGCACGCGCCCCGGCGGCCACGGCGGCCCGGATGGGTGCGGGGTCCTCGGAGTGCGGGTCGTCGTCAGTGACAATGACCACGTCTGCGTGTCTTGCGGCCACGGCGCCCATGATCGGGCGCTTGGTCGCGTCGCGCTCCCCGGTGGCCCCGAAGACCACGATCACGCGGGATCCGGGCTCGGCCGAGCGCACCGAGGACAGGGCGCGGGCCAGGGCGTCGGGGTTGTGTGCGAAGTCGACGATGGACGCCGGGGCCTGCGCGATGACCTGCATGCGGCCGGGCACCTCGACGGTGAGGGGGTTGGCGGCATCCAGGGCCTCCTGCAGCCGTTGGGGGTCGACGCCGGAGGCCAGCACCATCAGCACGGCCAGGGCCGCGTTGGAGACGTTGAAGTCCCCGGGCAGGCCCGTGGCCGCCTTCAGCACGGTACCCTCGGGGCCGCGCAGTTCGAAGCGGTGGCCCAGCCCGGCCGGGACCACGTTGTCGATGACCCAGTCGGCGTCGGCCGCCGCGGGATCGGTGGCAAGGGTCCAGACCTCGGCGGTGGCCTGCGCCGCCATCTTCCGGCCCCAGTCGTCGTCGACGGTGATGACCGCGCGGTCGCTGCGTTCCAGGTCGAAGAGCAGGGCCTTGGTCTCGAAGTACTCCTGCATCGAGCCATGCAGGTCAAGGTGGTCCTGGGTCAGGTTGGTGAAGCCGGAGACGGCGAAGCGCAACCCGTCGACCCTGCGGTAGGACAGCGAGTGGGAGGAGACCTCCATGGTTGCCGCCTCGACGCCGAGTTCCCGCATGCGGGCCATCAGGCCGTGCAGCTGGGGGGCCTCGGGGGTGGTGAGGATGCTGGGGATCGGCGTCTGCCCGGCGGCGATCTCGATGGTGCCCACCAGGCCGGTCTCCCGTCCCAGGGCACGCAGCACCGAGCGGATCATGTAGCTGGTGGTGGTCTTGCCGTTGGTGCCGGTGAGCCCGAAGAGTTCGGGGCAGGCCTCGTCGGTTCCGTAGACCAGCGCGGAGAGCTCCCCGATGACCTCGCGGACCTGGTCCACCAGCAGCACCGGCAACCCGAGGGCCGAGGCGGTGGCCTCGCCCTCGATGTCCGTCAGGACGGCGGCGGCACCGGCCTGCGCGGCGCCCGGGGCGAATTGCGCCCCGTGGAACCGGGCGCCCGGCGCGGCGACGTACAGGTCCCCGGGCTGCACGGCGCGCGAGTCCAGGCAGATCCCGGTGACCGTCGCCCCGCCGTTTCCGATGATGTTCGCGCCGCGCCCGGTTTCATGCAGGTATTCGAGCATGGCGGTCAAGGTCGTGGCGCTTTTGGCCGATGGGCGCAGCAGGGCTTCCGCCGCGCGGGGGGTGAGGGCTTCAGGCATTACCAGGATTTCTTTTGTTCGGATCCGATGAACACGTCGTAGCCATTGGGCTTCGAGTTGCTCGGCGCAACGTTGTAGGCGTTGAGGGTCTTGCTCATGACTTCGCTAAAGGTGTTGCCGACCGACCACGACTTCCAGTCGCCCTTGGGGCGGTACATGGTGACCACGACGGCAATCTCGGGGTCGTCCAGCGGGGCGACGCCGGCAAACGAGTTGGTGTACCCGTCATAGCCGCCGTTGGGGCCGGCGGCCTGGCCGGTGCCCGATTTGCCGCCGACGCGGTAACCGGACACAGCCATCTTAGTGCCGGTGCCCTCCAGGACCACAGTCTCCATCATCCGGAGCATCTTCTTGGAGGTCTCTTTCGAGAACACCTTTTCGCTCTTGGGCGCGGCGGGCTTTTCGACCGTTCCGTCGGGGTTGATGTAGGAATCGATCAACGTGGGATCGATGCGCACCCCTCCGTTGGCGATCGTCTGGGTGATCTGCGCGGTGTGCAGGGCGGTCTGGGTGTAGGCCTGGCCGAACATGGTCGCGTACTGCTGGCGTCGCTCCCAGTCCTGGGGAGGGGCCAGGATGCCCTGGCTGGCCCCGGAAAGGCCTATGTCGATGGCCTTGCCCAGCCCAAGCTTTTTCATGTACTTGTAGCGCGTCTCGTTGCTCATCTTGTTGCCGATCATGACGGTGCCGGTGTTGTAGGACCTGGCGAAGATGCCCGCGGCGGTCATGTCATAGGTCGCATGCTTCAACGAGTCGTTGATGGTTTCCTTGTTGATCGTGTACGCGTTGGGCACCTTGAACGCATCGGTGGGCTCCATCACGCCTTCCTCGAGTGCCGCGGCGAAGGTCGGGACCTTTCCGGTGGACCCCGGCTCGAAGGCCTGGGTGATCGAGGCGGAGGTGCGGAAGCGGGCCTCGGTGGCACTGGGATCGTTGGGGTCCATTTGGTTTGAGTCCCCGATGGCGATGATCCGCCCGGTCTTCACCTCGGTGACGATCACCGAGACCCAGTCCGCGTTGAACTGCTCCTGCTTCTTCAGGGCCTCTTCCTGGGCGATGAAATTGATGTCGCCGTCGATGGTGAGCTTGATGTCCTGGCCGTCGACGGCCGGCACCTCGGTCATTTCCGCCACGGGGATCCGCACGCCGTCGGCACCGATCTCATAGGTGCGGGTCCCGGCGGTTCCCTTGAGTCGGTCGTTCTGGCTCAGTTCCAGGCCTTCGGCGCCGTTGTGGGACTGCTGGTCCTCGGAGTTCTTCACGAATCCGAGCAGGGGCCCGGCCACCACGCCGTTGGGGTACTGCCGCTCGCTGCGGAGCTGGCCGGTCAGGGTGGGGATGCGCAGTTCCATGACCGCGTTGCGCACCTCGGGGGTCACTCCCTTGGCCACGACCGAGTAGGCGTTCTTCTTGGCCCCGGGATCCCCGACGATGGCCGTGCGCACGGTGTCCACGTCCTGGTCGAGGATTCCGGCCAGCTCCCCCACGGCTTGTTCGATGCTGACTTTTTCGCGGGTGGCCCCGCCGGAGGGCTTGTTGCGCACGATCGGCTTCTCCGCATCGACCTTCCGCTGGTCGATGACCAGGTCGTAGCGATCGACGCTGGTGGCCAGGATCGTGCCCTTGGTGTCCAGGATCTGTCCGCGCTTGGGCTGGGTTTCCTGGACGCGGGTGCGGTTCTTGACCGCGTCGGCCGCGACGGCCTTGGCATTGAGCGACTGGACGAAGAACAGGCGGCCACCGATGAGCAAGAGCAGAACCAACGCGAACACCACGACAATGCGCAGGCGCGGATGCGTTGTTCCGGCGTTGGATGGGGATTTTTTGGGCATTCTGTCCTCAGCTCATACCGGGTGGGCGTGGTGGTGCGTGTCGTGGTCCGGGAAAGGCCCCGGATCCAAGGTACCCCTATTGTCCCGGGGTCTTGAGGCTCGGCGCGGGGATCGTGCCGCCGTTCAGCTCGGTCTTGGTAAAGCTGGGGCGGGAACCGTCGGTTGTCTCCGGGGCCTCTGCATCGGAGGCAGTGGTCTTAGGCGCGTTCCAGTTGTCCGCCGGAGCCGCCGGCGCGGCTGCCGGGGTCGTTGGCTCCGCGGTGGGGGCAGCGACCTTCGCGGCGACCGGGGCCTCGGGCTTGGCCGGTGCGTCGAGGGCAAGGGCCTTCGAGGCGGCGTCCTTGCCCGGTTTCTCGGCGGCGGTCGCGGTCCCGCTGACCTTGCCCGTTTCCAGGTTGATGGCGGCGGGCGTTCCGGGCTTCACCATGCCCAGGTCGGCCGCCTTCTTGGCCACCACCTGGGGTGCCCCGAGGTACAGGGCTTCCTGGCGCAATGCCTCGTTTTCCTGCGAGAGGGTGCGTTCCTGCCCGCGCAGGTCCACTGCCGTGTACTGGCCGTTGGCGATGTATACGTTGATCAGCAGCACGGCCACCACCGAGGCAATGACCAGCGCGAAGATGGAGACGATGAACGGGACCCGGCGCTTGGACCCGAGAGCCGGAACCACCGAGAGCGTCGTGCGGCGCTTGGCGGCCGGTTCCTGGGGGCGGGTCGCCGGTACCGGCCGCGGGGCGTGGCTGAGCGCGTTGGCACCCTGTGTTGCTGGAAGCTCGACTACGCGGGAACGTACGCGGCTGGGTGTCCGGTTGCTCATATTCAGCTCCTCTTCAGGATGCGTTCCACGGCTCGCAGCTTGGCTGAGGCTGCACGTGAGTTTTCTGCGATTTCTTGGTCGGTGGGCTTCTCGGTTCCCCGTGTGAGGACCTTGAATTGCGCCTTGTGTTCTTCCAGCTCGACGGGGAAGCCCGCCGGCGCCGAGGATTTGGAACCGGAGGCGAAGTGCCGCTTGGTGATCTTGTCCTCCAGGGAGTGGTAACTCATCACCACGACCCTGCCCCCGACGTAGAGGGAATTCATGGCCGCGGGGATGGCCCGGTCCAACACGTCGAGTTCCTCGTTGACTTCGATTCGAAGTGCCTGGAATGTTCGCTTGGCGGGGTGTCCCCCGGTGCGGGCCGCGGCGGCCGGAACGACGGAGCGGATGGCCGCCACCAGCTCCTCCGTGGTGCTGAAGGGCTTGGCCTTGCGCGTCTCAACGATGGCCGAGGCGATGCGTCCGGCGAACTTTTCCTCGCCCCACGCCCGGATGATGCGAACCAGTTCCGCTTCGCTGTATTCGTTGACGACGTCTGCGGCGGTTGGGCCGCGCGAGGTGTCCATGCGCATGTCCAGCGGCGCGTCGTAGGAGTAGGCAAAGCCACGCTCCCGTTCGTCGAGCTGCAGGGATGAAACCCCGAGGTCGAAGAGCACTCCGTCAATCCCGTCAAACCCGAGATCTTCGACGACGTCGGCGATCTCGTCGTAGATGGCATGGACGAGGTCCGTGCGGTTTGCATAGGGTTCCAGGCGTGCCCCGGCCAGGGCCAGGGCCTGCTCGTCGCGGTCGAGCCCGATCAGGTGGAGGTCGGGGAACCGCTGCAGCAGGGCCTCCGAGTGGCCACCCATGCCAAGGGTGCAGTCCACGACCACGGCACGGCCGCGGGCGGCAATGCCGGCTTCAATCCCCGGCTCCAAAAGCCCTACGCATCGATCGAGCAGTACTGGAACATGGCGTTCCGAGGCGGGTCGCTCTGCGGCTCCGTCTAAATTCACCGCTCCCCCTTTCGCGTGGGCATTGTGCTTCAGGTTTTGGCTGGGATCAGATCCCCCTCCGACCCGCTGCCGCCCAGCCTGGCTCCGGGGAAGTGGAGTCAGGATGCGCGTTGTACGGGCGGCTGGAGATCTCATCCAAGCCACTAGTCGACTTTCAACCACCGTGGGTGGCTAGAAACCCGGAAGTACTTCGTCATCCGTTTCGGAGAACACGTTCTCCTGTTGTTCGAGGTAGGAATTCCACGCGGTGGAATCCCAAATCTCGACCCGGTTGCCCGCGCCGATCACTGTGACCTCTCGGTCCAGCCCCGCATATGTTCGAAGCATGGACGGAATGGTGACCCGTCCCTGCTTGTCCGGCAATTCGTCCGAAGCGCCGGAGAGAAAAACACGTGCGTAGTCCCTCGCCTGGCGTGACGAGATCGGAGCCTGGCTCATTTGCTCGTGCTGCTTCTCGAATTCACGTTGGCTAAAGACGTAGATGCAGCGTTCCTGGCCACGAGTCAGAACTAAACCATTGGCTAATTCGTCCCGATATTTGGCCGGGAGGATTAATCGCCCCTTCTCGTCCAGGCGCGGCGTATACGTTCCAAGGAACATACAGACCGCCTCCCGGTTGAAAGAAGCAACTTGCTCCATTCCCCTCTATTTCGCTCCACTTTACTCCACAACCCTCCACTGTCAACGACCGATCCGGCATTTTGGCATGAAAATAGAACGAAAACTGTTGATTTTCCGGGGAATTCCGGCCGGGGGGCGAAGTGGAGGGGATCTCATTCAGATCAAACTCCCAGAAAACATGGGGTGACGGGAGACACATTGCCCGTTTCGAAAAAACGCCGGTTCATAAGGCAAATCAAGGTGACGCGAGAAATGACACCGGATCCAGGGGGGTGGACGTGGGGCAAAGTGGAGGAAAACCGGCATGCCGTCCGGAGGCAGCGCGACCGGACCGGATTAAAAATTGCGCCGATTGGTCATACTCGGCGCGTCGCCGGCTCTTATTGTCGATGCAGTGAAGCGTTTCGCTTGTTCCCGGCACCCGCGGCCTCCGCGCCAACCCGATGGAACCGCGGACTCAAGGGGCAGGCGATCGCCGGGCATTAAAAAGGCCAAGGCCCCGCGAATGCGGAGCCTTGGCCGAAAGGTCGTGGCGGAGCGTCCAAGCTCCGGTGCACCTGCCGTCTAGGGCTAGGAGCCGTGCTCGTCACGCTTGCGCTGTTCCCACTTGTTTTCAAGATCACTCATGAATCCGGGCTTCTGCGGGTTCTTCGTGGCGCCGGGAGCGCCGTTCTTCTTGGTGCCGCCCTTGCGTGAAAGGGCCAGATAAACGCCGCCAAACATGACGATGAATCCCAGGACGCCAACGATGATCAGTTGGCTTGAAACGCCATAGATCAGCACACCAAGCCCAACGATACCGATCAACGCGCCCAATGCTAGATTGCGCGTCGAATAGTTCCCCGCCGTCGACGCAGACTTCATCGTCGAGGCGAAGCGATGGTCCTCATGTAGCTGCTTTTCCAGCTGCTCCAGAAGACGTTGCTCATGCTCGGAAAGTGGCATCGTCTCTTCCCCTTCACTTCACGGTCCCGGCTCTCGCCTTTACCTACTTGAACGTTGTATGCCTTGGCAATGTTCCCGGCCGATTTGGCTGGCTAACGTCTACTTCCAGAATAGTCCCGAAACTCGCTAATAAGGTAGTCAGGAATCAACTCTGGGTGGAGTCACGGCGAATGTGTCAAGACTCCTGCCCAGGTTTTTTCTCATTTTGCCCATGTTCCAGCAAGGATGCCGGACGCAGCGCCCCCGCCGGGAACCGGGAGCGGATCAAATCCATGGTTGCCTCGGCCGTCCGCCAGTTGTCATCACGCGGGTCGATGCTCAACTGCATCCCGCCCCCTGCATTGCCCAGCTTCTCCGCCCGGATCCCCACTAGTCGCACGGCCTGTGGTCGCCTGCCGAGTTTTTCCAGCAGGCCCTCGGCAGCCCCCACGAGGTCCACGGCGGCGTTGCTGGGCACCGGAAGCGTCCGGCTGCGCGAGAGCGTGGAGAAATCGCTGTAGCGCAGCTTCAACGCCACCACCCCTGCCACCTTCCCGGACTCGCGTAGTCGAGCCGCCACGCGATGACCGAGATGCAGTATCTCGCGGCGCAACACCGCTTCATCCCACAGGTCTATGGCGAAGGTCTCCTCGGCACCGATGCTTTTCTCCTCACGTTCGGTCTCCACCGAACGGTCATCGAGCCCCCATGCGAGGTTATGCAGGTGGTTCCCGGTGGCTCCGAGTCTCCTGCTGAGCGTTTCCTGGGGCGTCTGGGCCAATTGGGCCACGGTCGTGATGCCCATCTCGCGCAGCACGCCGGCGGTCTTCGCACCGACTCCCCACAATGCCCCCACGGGCAGGGTGTGCAAATAGGACAGGGTCTGTTCGGGCCGGATCACCAACATGCCGTCGGGCTTGGCGCCAGTGGAGGCGACCTTGGCCACGAACTTCGAGGCGGCAAGTCCCACACTTGCCGGCAGGCCCAGCTCGCTGCGCAGCCGCGCACGGATCATTTGGCCGATGGCCTCGGGCGGACCAAGGCGGCGGATGCTTCCTGTGACGTCCAGGAAGGCCTCGTCGACGCTCAGTTGCTCCACCAACGGGGTGACCTGGTGAAAAATCTCCATGATCCGGGCCGAGTATGCCGAATACAGCGAGTGGGTTGGCTTGATGATGACGGCGTGCGGCGCCATCCGCATGGCCACGGACATCGGCATCGCCGATTTCACGCCGAGGGCCCGGCATTCGTAGGACGCGGAAAGCACGACGGACCGCTCGCCCGGAAACCCGACGATCACCTGCTTGCCCACCAGCTCGGGCCGGGTCAACAGCTCCACCGACACGAAAAAGGCATCCATGTCGACATGCAGTATCGCGCGTGCCTTGCCCTGAACCATGGATGAAGTCTAGCCAACGGGTCTGACAATCCGATGTGCGGCGGTGTCCCGGCTAGAGTTAAGAGGACACCACGCTGCTCGATCTATGGATGGGAATCATGACACTTTATGCTGCGGACACCTCCGACCCCGAACAGGCACGGGAACTTTCCGCAGGCTTCTCGGAACGGCTCGAGACGTCGCTCTCGACCTTCCTTGCAGAACAACATGAAGTCATCTCGGACATAGCCCCGGCGGCCGCGGAAATCGTCACCGCCATCGAGGACCTGACACGGGGCGGCAAGCGCCTGCGTCCGCTCTTTGCCTTCTGGGGCTACCTGGGGGCCGGCGGCGACGCCCAGGCTGCCGACATCGTGCAGGCAGGAGCGGCCATCGAGCTATTCCAGGCCGCCGCCTTGATCCACGATGACCTCATTGACCGATCTGACACGCGCCGGGGCCAGCCGAGCATGCACCGGCGGTTCGAGTCCATGCATCGCGCCTCGGGGTGGCACCGCGATGCCTCGCGCTTTGGCGAGGCCGCCTCGATCCTGGCCGGGGACCTCTGCCTCTCGCTGAGCGAACAGCTTTTCGCCACCATCAGCCCCATGGTTCCCGAGGCACGGACGATCTTCGACCGCATGCGCGCCCAGGTCATGGCCGGACAGTACCTGGACGTCCTGGAGGAGTCGGCCGGACCGTCCTACGGGCCCGCCGAGGCGGTCAAGCGGGCACGGACCATCGTGCGGTACAAGTCGGCGAAGTACTCCGTGGAGAACCCGACGCTGCTCGGCGGTGCGCTGGCCGGGGCCCCGGCCGACCTCCTGGACCAGTACTCCCGGTTCGCGCTGCCGCTGGGCGAGGCCTTCCAGCTGCGCGACGATGTGCTGGGCGTCTTCGGCGACCCGGCGATCACCGGCAAGCCCGCGGGCGATGACCTGCGCGAGGGCAAGCGCACCGAGATCATAGCCCACGCGCTGACCCTGGCCTCCGAGGAGGACCAAGTGTTCATCCAGTCGCGGCTTGGGGCGGATGACCTGCAGGAGGACGAGGTCAAGCGCATGAGCGCCCTGCTGGAGTCCTGCGGGGCGTTGGGCGCCACCGAGGCATCGATTGCCGAGCTTTCCGAGCAGGGGCTTTCGGCGCTGGAGGAACTCACCGTCGCGCCGCTGGCACGCCATGGACTGAGGACCCTGGGCCTGGCGGCCATTCGCCGCACGTCCTAGACGGGCCCGGAAGAGCACAAAGGCGAAGGTCCCCTCCACGTTTTGCGGGAGGGGACCTTCGCCTTTGGTGCGGTGCCGGCCGTTGGGCGCAGCACCTGAAGAGTTTTGCCGGCTACCAGCTCAGCGCCTGGGCGCGGCGGCGGATTTCGGTCTTACGTCCTGCGCGCAGCGCGTCCATGGGTGTTCCGCCCAACGACTCGTCCGGGGTGAAGAGCCACACGAGCAGCTCATTGTCCTCGTAGCCCGAGTCCTTCAGCACGGAGATCGTGCCCTTCAGGCTCTCGACGATGCCGCCGTCCTGCAAGAAGGCCGCGGGCACGCTGCGGATGTTCCGCGCCCCCACGCGAACGGCAATGATTGCCCGCTCATCGATCAGGCTATGGACTCGTTTGATGGAAACGTCCAGCGCTTCGGCCAGGTCGGGCAGGGGCAGCCATTCGGCCACAAGATTCTCAAGATTGCTCACCATTCCAGCGTGCCACATATACGGGTCGTTCTGGGTCCATATGAGTGATTTTGTCGTGGGATCTTTCACAATCCATGCTCCGTGGTGTAAATTCACAATAGTCACAACCGCACCATGAGTCACATAACGCACATGGGCCACACCCACGTGCGTTCATTTGCGACCGAACGATTCGTCCTTGCCCCGACCCAAAGGATCGCTCCATGTCCCTTGCACACAACAATCGCGTCAGAGCCATTGGCAGCGCCGTTGCCACGGCAGCAATCCCGGCGGTAGTCCTAGGTTCCCTTGCCGTCCCGGCCGAGGCAGCACCGCTGCCCACCCGAGATGCACTCCAGCCCAAGATCGCCACCCCGGCGATGGTAAAGGCGGCCGAGGCACGGATCAGCGCCCATTTGGTCGCAACCCACGTTCCGGGCTCGGTCATTCCCCTGGCCAAAAAAGGCGGAACCGCCACGGTCAAGAAGAACGACACGCTTTCGCACATTGCCGCCCGCACCGGCGTCTCGGTGGGCGACCTGAAGAAGTTCAACAAGCTCTCTTCCGACCTGATCAAGCCCGGGCAGGTGCTGCGCCTCGGCGGCAGCTCATCGTCCAAGGCGTCTCCCAAGGCCTCTTCGAGCAACAGCGGCTCCTCGGCCAAGGCACAGACCTACAAGGTCGCCCAGGGCGATGTCATGGGCTCGATCGCCAAGAAGCTCGGCGTTTCCCTTGCCGCCGTGCGCACCGCCGCGGGCAACCCGGCCAACGACACCATTTACGTCAACCAGACGCTCCGCTTCGGTTCCTCGGCCTCGAGCGCTCCGGCCAAGTCGGCCCCGAAGTCCGGGAGCACCGGCTCGCAGGGGACCTACACCGTGAAGTCCGGCGACTTCCCCTCGACGATCGCCATCCGGCACAACATGTCGGTGTCCGCCTTCATGCGGCTGAACAACCTGTCGAACCGCGACATCATCCGCCCGGGCCAGAAGTTGAAGATCAGCGGATCCTCGTCTTCTTCCTCGTCCAAGCCTGCGGCCCCGTCCGCACCCAAGGCCCAGTCCGGCGGCTCCAGCTACAAGGTGGTCTCCGGCGACACGCTCGGACACATCGCCCTGAAGACCGGGACCCCGCTGAACACCATCCTGCGCCTGAACCCGGGCCTGACCTACTCGACCGTGCTGAAGATCGGCCGGACGCTGAAGGTCAACGGCGGCGGCTCCGCGGCCCCGCAGTCCTCCGACGTCAACCCCACCGGCTCCAAGCCGTTGGTCGGCAACTCCTTCCTGGGCCGCACCTACAAGTCGGACGTGGTGGGATCGGCGAACGACAACAAGCGCGAGCTGCTCTCCCGCAACCTGCCCTCCCCGGCCGCCATGCAGTCGATGGTGGCCAGCACGGCCCGCCAGATGGGCGTTGACCCGGCCCTGGCCATGGCCCACGCCTTCCAGGAATCCGGCTTCAACATGAACTCCGTCTCCCCGGCGAACGCCGTGGGCGTCATGCAGGTCATTCCGTCGGCCGGCGAATGGGCCGAGGGCCTGGTCGGGCGCCAGCTCGACCTGCTCGACCCCCAGGACAACGTCACCGCCGGCGTGGCCATCATCCGCTCGCACCAGCGCAACGCGGATTCCATGGAAGAGGGCATCGCCTACTACTACCAGGGCGCCACCGGCGTGAAGCGCAACGGCATGTACGCGGACACCAAGCAGTACGTCGCCAGCGTCATGGCCCACCGGAACAAGTTCAACTAGCCCTTCCGGCCCCCAAGACGGGTGTGGCCCGGTTCCTGAGGAACCGGGCCACACCCGTCTTTTTTGTCCTTGCGCCCGCCCGCTGGGGCGGTGGCGGCTAGCGCCTGGCCGCGACCGGCAGTTCGATGACGACCCGGGTGCCCGGGCCGGAGCGGTCCTCCCAGTGGATGTTCCCGCTGAGCTCGCTGGTGACCAGGGTGCGCACGATCTGCAGCCCCAGGCCCTCCTGGCGGGGTTCGGCGGGCAGCCCCACCCCGTCGTCGCTGATGGCCACCCGCAGGATGTCCGCGCCCACCGCGTTGCGCCGGCGTCCGGCGTCAAGCACCACGGTGCCGTCGCGGTCCGCCAGCCCGTGCTCCACGGCGTTGGTGACCAGCTCGTTGATGACCAGCGAGAGCGGGGTGGCCAGCTCCGCGGGCAGGTGCCCGAAGGCCCCGGTCCGCTCGGTCTTGACCTTCTGCCCCGGCGAGGCGATCTCGACGATGAGCCGGAACTGCCTGTCGATCAGCTCGTCGAAGTCCACGTTTTCGCTCAGGCCCTGCGAGAGGGTCTCGTGCACCGCGGCGATCGTGGCGACCCGGCGCATGGCCTGGTCCAGGCCCTGGCGGCCCTCCTCCGACTTCATCCTGCGCGACTGCATGCGCAGCAGCGCCGCGACGGTCTGCAGGTTGTTCTTGACCCGGTGGTGGATCTCGCGGATCGTGGCGTCCTTGGACACCAGCTCCTTCTCCCGGCGGCGCAGCTCGCTCACGTCGCGGCACAGCACCAGCGCCCCGTAGCGGCCCTTGGCGTTGCGCAGCGGGATCGCCCGCAGCGACAGCGTCACCCCCAGCGATTCGATCTCGGTGCGCCAGGGCATCTTGCCCGAGACCACCAGGGGCAGCGACTCGTCGATGAGCCGGCGGTCGCTGACCAGTGACATCGTCGCCTCGGAGAGCGACTTGCCCTCCAGCGTCGCCGCGGCCCCCAGCCGGCGGTAGGCAGAGACGGCGTTGGGGCTGGCGTACTGGACCACGGCGTCGGCATCCAGCCGGATGAAGCCGTCGCCCACGCGCGGGGCGCCGCGCCGGGACCCGGTGGGCGTGGCGAAGTCCGGCCACAGCCCGCGGGTGCACATCCGCAAAAGGTCCTCGGCACATTGCTTGTAGGTCAGTTCCAGTCGCGAGGGCATGCGCGATCCGGCGAGGTCGAAGTGCACAGAAAGCACCGCCAGCGTGCGCCCGTTGCGCACCATCGGCACGGTCTCGATGAGCATCGAGTGCTCGCCCGAGGACGGCGCCCCGGCATCGGAGCGCACGATGTCCTGGGTCCGCCAGGCCTGTTCGACCAGCGGCTTGAGGTCCTTGCGGATCCGCTCCCCCACGAAGTCCGTGTGGAACACGGTGTGGGAGGTGGAGGGACGCACATGGGCCAGGGCCTTGTACGTCCCCTCCACCGGAAACCACAGCACCAGGTCGGCGAACGCCAGGTCCGCTATGAGCTGCCAGTCCCCCACCAGGAGGTGGATCCAATCCTCATCCCCCGGACCAAAATCGGCCGACTCTCGAATTTGGTCCGTGAAGATGGCCAAGGTTTACCTCCGTACGATGGAACGCAACAGCCGCAGTGCCACCGACAAGGACGCCATGTCATCGCGTTCCAGGCGGTTCACTTCCGCGAACATGTTCTGTGCACGATCAAGATTAGCCGCGTTCGCGTCCAACCACTGCCCCACGCGCACGGCCGGGTCCGTTTCGTTCCCGTCGGTTGCCGCCACGACGTCGCGGGTGAAGTCGATGACCGTGGAGTACAGGTCGTCGCGCAGCGCCGCACGGGCCAGTGCCTTCCACCGGTCATCGCGCGGCAGCGCGGTGATCCGCTCGAGCAGCGAGTCCACGCCGAAGCGGTCGTAGAGCACGTAGTACACCTTGGCCAGCTCGACGGCGTCGGTGCCGGTGCGCGAGGCCAGGGCCGCGATGTCCAGCAGCACGAAGGTCTCGAACTGCTCGCCCCACAGCTTGGCCAGGTCGCTGCCCAGGCCCCAGCCCATGGCTTCGGCCTTCCAGGACGCGGCCCGCTCGGCGTCCACGCCGCGCAGCAGCGAGCCGACCATCGGGCGCAGCGACTGCACGGTCGGGGCCAGCGCCGCCACGGCGCCGTCGACGGGCTGGTCGCGGTCCACGTGGTGGATGTACCAGCGGGTGGCGCGGTCCAGCAGCCGGCGCAGGTCCAGGTGCAGGCGGCACCAGTGCTGGGCATCGAAGGAGGCCGGCAGCTCGTTGATCGCCGCGATCTGCCCGTCGAAGGCGTAGATCTCGCGCAGCGCCACGAAGGCCTTGGCGACCTGCGCCTCGTCGGCGCCCGTCTCCTCCATGACCCGGAACGCGTAGGTGGTGCCGCCGATGTTAACCATGTCGTTGGCCACCACCGTGGCGATGATCTCGCGGCGCAGCGGGTGGGACTGCAATTCCTCGCCGAAGCGCTCGGCGAGCTGGGTCGGGAAGTAGTTGCGCAGCGTCGCGGCGAAGTGCGGGTCGTCGGGCAGGTCGGAGGCCGCCAGCGCGCCGGCCAGCTGGATCTTCGCGTACGCCACCAGCACCGAGAGCTCGGGGGTGGTCAGCGAGCCTCCGGCGGCCAGCCGGTCCTCGAGCACCGCGGTGGAGGGCAGGAACTCCAGGTCCCTGTCCAGCTCCGCGTGCTCCTCGAGCCAGTCCATGAGCCGTTCGTAGGCCGGGGACATGGCGGCAAGCTCCTGCTTGTCGTTGAGCAGCAGCACGTTCTGGTCGAAGTTGGTCTTCAGCACCAGGCGGGCGACCTCGTCGGTCATCGAATGCAGGAAGCCGGTGCGCTCGGAAGCCTGCAGCTTCCCGGCCACGACCATGCGGTCCACGAAGATCTTGATGTTGACCTCGTGGTCCGAGCAGTCCACGCCGGCGGAGTTGTCGATGGCGTCGGTGTTCAGGATGACCCCGTGCAGCGCCGCCTCGATGCGGCCGCGCTGGGTCATGCCCAGGTTTCCGCCCTCGCCGATGACCCGGGCGCGGACCTGCGCCCCGTCCACGCGGATGGCGTCGTTGGCGCGGTCCCCGACCTCGGCGTGGGACTCGTCGGAGGCCTTGACGTAGGTGCCGATGCCGCCGTTGTAGAGCAGGTCGACCGGCGCGCCCAGGATGGCCTTGAGCAGCTCGTTCGGGGCCATCGAGCTCACCGTGGTGCCCAGGCCCAGCACCTGGCGGACCTCGGGCGAGATCGGGATGGACTTCAGCAAGCGGGAGTAGACCCCGCCGCCGGCGGAGATGAGCTCCTTGTCGTAGTCGGCCCATGAGGAACGCGGCAGCTCGAAGAGGCGCGCACGCTCGTCGAACGAGGCTCCCGGCTCCGGGTTGGGGTCCAGGAAGATGTCGCGGTGGTCGAAGGCCGCCAGCAGCTTGACGGTGCGGGTGCGCAGCAGCCCGTTGCCGAACACGTCCCCGGACATGTCGCCCACGCCGACGGCGGTGAACTCCTGGGCCTGGGTGTCGACGCCGAACTCGGTGAAGTGGCGCTTGACCGATTCCCAGGCGCCGCGGGCCGTGATCCCCATGGCCTTGTGGTCGTAGCCCACCGAGCCGCCGGAGGCAAAGGCGTCGCCCAGCCAGTGGCCGCGGTCCGCGGAGATCTCGTTGGCGATGTCGGAGAAGGACGCGGTCCCCTTGTCGGCGGCGACCACCAGGTAGGTGTCGTCCCCGTCCAGGCGCACCACGTTGGCCGGCGGCACCACCCGTTCGCCGTTTTCGTCGGCCACCAGGTTGTCGGTGATTTCCAGCAGCGAGCGGATGAAGATGCGGTAGGCGGCCTTGCCCTCCTCCATCCAGCCGGCGCGGTCCAGCGCGGGGCTGGGCAGCTGCTTGGCGAAGAAGCCGCCCTTGGCGCCGGTGGGCACGATCACGGCGTTCTTCACCATCTGTGCCTTGACCAGGCCCAGGACCTCGGTGCGGAAGTCCTCGCGCCGGTCACTCCAGCGCAGCCCGCCGCGGGCGACCTCGCCGAAGCGCAGGTGCACGCCCTCGAGGCGCGGGGAGCAGACCCAGATCTCGTACTTGGGGCGCGGGAAGGGTGCGTCGGTGATCTTCCCGGGCAGCAGCTTGAAGGCCAGCGCCGCCGGGTCGGTGTAGTAGTTGGTGCGCAGCGTGGCCTCGATGAGGTTCACGAAGCGGCGCAGCAGCTTGTCGGCATCCAGCGTCGGCACCTTTTCCAGGGCCTCGGCGAGCACCGCCTGGGCCTGGGCGATGGCCCGGGCCGATTCCTCGGCGCCCAGGGCCGGGTCGAAGGTGCCCTCGAAGAGCGCGAGGATCCCGTGGGTGACCTCCGGGTTGCCCACCAGGGTGTCGGACATGAAGGTGTAGGAGTTGGAGACGCCCAGCTGGTGCAGGTACCGGCAGTAGGCGCGCAGCAGCGCGACCTGCCGCCAGGACACGCCCTCGAGCAGCACCAGGCGGTTCATGTGGTCGGACTCGGCCTCCCCGGTGACGACGGCGCCGTAGGCCTGCGCCAGCAGCGGCTCGGCCTCCAGCGGGTCGATCCCGGCGGGGAACTTCAGGCCCAGGTCGTAGAGGTAGCGGTCGTCGGCGCGCGAGGGGGTGACGGCGAAGGGACGCTCGTCGATGACCTCCAGGCCCAGGTCCTGCAGCACCGGCAGGATCTTGGAGAGCGAGAGCGGGGCGGTGAGGTAGAGCTTCATCCGCGCGTTGATCTCGGAGTCCTCGTCCTCCTCGGGCACGTAGAACTTCACCACCGGCCCGACATGGCCGGGCTTCTCGTATTCGCCGAAACGCTCGATGTCGGCCAGGGCGTCCTCGACCTCGAACTCCACGCGGTAGGCGGCCGGGAAGGCCTCGGCCCAGCTGGCGGCCAGCTCGGTGCCCTGTTCGGGCCCGTAGTTCTCGGTGGCGGCCACGGTGATGCCCTCGGACCAGGAGCGCACCGCGGCGACGAGGCGGGTTTCCAGCCCCGCGCGGTCGACCACCGGGGTCAGCCCGTGGCGCTGGAGGCGGATGCGGAAGAACAGGCGGACCAGCGAGGACTCGCTCATGCGCACCTCGAAGTCGACCGACTCGGCGTTGAACGCGCCGACCAGCTCCTTTTCGATGCGCTGGCGCACGGCGGTGGAGAAGCGGTCGCGCGGCAGGTAGACCAGCGCGGACATGAAACGCCCGTAGACGTCGGGGCGCAGGAAGAGCGAGGTGCGGCGGCGTTCCTGCAGGCGCAGGATGCCCAGCACCGTGGTGGTCAGGTCCTCCACGGAGATCTGGAAGAGCTCGTCGCGCGGGTAGGTCTCCAGGATGGTGACGATGTCCTTGCCGGAGTGCGAGTCCGGGGCGAAGCCGGCGCGCTTGAGCACGGCGGCGACCTTCTCGCGTGCCACCGGGACGCTGCGCACCGAGGAGGTGTAGACGCTCGAGGCGAAGAGCCCGATGAAGCGGCGTTCGCCGTTGACGTTGCCGTCGGCGTCGAAGCGCTTGACGCCCACGTAGTCCAGGTAGATCCCGCGGTGCACGGTGGAGCGCGAGTTGGCCTTGGTGATCACCAGGGCGCGCTTGTCGCGGGCCATGGCGCGGCCGCGCTTGGTCAGGTGCTGCAGGCCGCTGGCCGGAACCGCGTTGCGCATCAGCCCGAGTCCGGACTCGAACTGCAGGCGCAGCACGTCCTCGTTGTTCTCGGTGATCAGGTCGTATTCGCGGTAGCCCAGGAAGGTGAAGTTCCCGTCGTCGAGCCAGTGCAGCAGGTCGATGGCGGCGTCGAGGTCCGGGATGTCCTGCGCGCCGGTGACGTTGGCCAGCGACTCGGCGATCTCGTGCGCCTTGTTGCGCATCGGGACCCAGTCCTCCACGGCGGCGCGCACGTCCTTCAGGATGCGTTCGAGCCCGGCGACCAGGGCGGAGACCGCCTCGTCGCTCGGGTCCCCGCCCAGTTCCACGGCAATCCACGACTCGATGGCGGTGTCGCGGTTTTCGGCGACCAGCGCGGAGACCGACGGCATGGCCGCGGTGTCGCCGCTGGCCAGGTGGCTGCTGGCGGAAACCGCGTGGAGGGTGGTGATGTGCCCCTCGGAGGCATCGCGGGTCACCAGGAACGTGGGGTGCACGACCACGTTGATGGCGAGTTTTTCGCGGACGATTTCCGCGGTGACCGAGTCGACGAGGAACGGCATGTCGTCGGTGACCACGTAGGCCATGGTCGTTCCAGCGTGTCGGGTGACTGCCACGCGGGCCGTCTTGGGCTCACGCTTCCAGCCGACGGCCAGGTGGGCCGCCACCCGGGATTCAAGTTGCTGCGGCGCGTATGCCGCCGCGTCCTCTGCTGCCAATTGCCCGTAGTAGGTTTCAACCAAATCGGGCGTGAGTGTCTCAGCGATGAAAGTTTCGGACATGCTGGACTCCGACGAGTTCAAAAGAACGCCTCCGTGGATCGAGTGTGCGTTTCGCTCCGTTGCGCAACGCTTGTGTTACAACACTATCCCGCCGGGTTACGAACGTCACATCGAGGGCGCGAAGCGGCGCAAAAGCGGCACCTTGGCCCTGATCTTGTGTCCGGCCAGCGCCGCGACCGCCACCCGGAGGCCCGAATGCGGGGCGATCTCTGCTAGGGCGCTGCCGGCCAGCAGTGCCGCGTCGACGGCGGCGGGGTCGTGCGGCAGGTACCCCGCGACCGGGACATCGGGCCCGAAGCGCGCCCAGGTCTCGGCCAGGGCCTGGCGCGGGGAGGCCCCGACGTTGGCCGCGGAGACCTTGTTGAAGACCACCTTCACCTCCAGCTCCCCCAGCACCTCGTGCATCTCCTCCAGCGCCCGGATCAGCCGCGGCACCCCGATGCTGTCCGCGGCGCCGACCGCGTAGATCTCATCGGCAATGCGCAGCATCGCCGCGGTGACGCCGTTGCGCTGCGGGGCCGCGGTGTCGAAGGACAGCTCCTCGTCGAGTTCCAGGGACGCCGCGACGTCGATGACGATGGTGTCGCAGCCCTCCTGCAGGGCCAGCACCGCCCGGCGCAGTGCGGTCGGGCGCAGCTCCGGCCAGCGGCTGGCCCGCGGCAGCCCGGTGGCCACGCGCATCCGGGCACCGGCGATCACCACGGGTGCGCAGATGCGTTCCAGCTTCGTGGCATCGAACCTGCCCGAATCCACGGTGCGGCAGATCTGGGCGATGCCCGCGGCCTCGTCGAGCAGGCCCAGTTGCACCGCCTGGGAGGCGCCGTAGGTGTCGGCGTCAAGCAGCACCACCTCCTGGTCGTCCAGGGCGCATTCCACCGCGTAGTTCAGCGCCAGCAGGGAGCGCCCGGGTGAGCCGACCGGCCCCCAGAAGACCACGACGCGGGCACGCTTCGGGGCCGGCCGGCCGGCCGGATCGCCCGCCTGGGCGGGATCCGGGCCGCGCTCGCGGTGCCCCAGCTCGGCCCGGGCCCGGGTGACCAGGATGCCCAGCTCGGCCGCCGGGGTGCCGGACGCCGCCACGTAGGCGCCGGCGGCCCCCAGCCGCTTGCCCTGTGCCGCGTCGTCGCAGAGCACCACCACCGGCACCCCGCGCTCGATCATCGCGTCGATGTCGTGGGTTTCGATTTCCTCCGGGGGCCCGGCCAGGATCGCCGCGTCGGCCAGCCCGGTCTCGCACAAGGCGATGACTTCGGAGATTTCGGCGCACGACCGGGCCACCGTGAGCACCCCGCGGTGGCTCTCGAGCCGGTCCACCACGGTGCCGTCGTCCCCGTGCACCACCACGGAGATGTTCATGATGCACTGGCCCCGGGGTTGAAGACCACGGTGATGCGGGCGTCGTTGGCCATCGCTTCGAGCAGGTCCGCCAGCCCGGTGTCCACCACCAAGATCTCGACCAGGGTTCCTGCCGTGCCGCCGAACCCGGTGGCGCGTTCGGTGCGTGCGGTGACTTCGGCGGCGGGCAGCAGCAAGGTGGGCGGCGAGTAGGCGTTGGCGGAGCGGTCCTTCAGCGACACCCAGACATCGACATGGGCCCCGGAGGTGATGGCGGAGGGCAGGGCATCGGGCAAGTCGATGGACACCGGGCGGCGGTTGGTTCCGTCGTCCAGGCCCAGCGCGCTGCGCGGGAGCAGCTGCCCGGCACGGATCAGGGAGTTCGCCCGCGTCCCGGCCAGCAGGGACGCGTCCGCCGGCACGTAGCCGGCCTCCAGCGCGTCCAGCTTCACGTTGACCACGTTGAGTTTCTCCGCGGTGATTTCCTCGCCCAGGGAGATGTCGGCTTTGGCCGAGTACATGGGCGTGGTGCGGTCCATGGAACTGGTCAGGGCGACCACCCCGACGCAGGAGGCCAGCACGATGAGGATGCCCAGCAGCAGCCGGGGGTCCTTCCAGCTGGGTTTGCCCAGCCGGCTTGCATCCACCGCCAACTGATCGCGCGCCTTGTCCATGTCCAATGCCCCCTCCGCCGCCCGTTCCCGCGCACGTGCTCCTCCGGTTGCCCGGCACGCACGCTGGATGGAATGCTCCAACCCCGGGACCACTGGTCCCTTTACGGTCCTTGGGGGCCACCATACGCCGCGGCGGCGATCGGTGAACAGGGGCCGGCCAACAATGGTGGATAACCCGTTACCGGAGCCTCACTCCTCGCGGCGCACCCGGGCCAGTGCGGCGAAGGGAACCACGGTCCGGCCCAGCACGGCGGTGGATCGGCGGAACTCGTCGCGGGCATGGAGCGCCACCTCGAGGAAGTCCTGGCCCACCTGGTCCAGGGTTCCGCTGGCCAGCAACTGCCCGTCGACCCCTCCGATGCTCACCCTGGCACGGTCGCGCACCAGCACGCGCAGCGCCTGGGAAAAGCTCACCCGCCGCTCCCCCGGCTGCGGTCCACCGCCCGCTTCGGCTCCAGTCCACCACGCCAGCGCCCGGACGGGGATGAGTTCCTCGCTGCCGCCGTGGTGAAGCACCAGCCAGTCCTTGCCGATGCCCGCCAGCCGCCCGCCGACGCGTTCGGCGCCGAGCAGCTGCACATCGATCCGGGTGTCCAGGTGTCGGGCAAGTCGCTGCATCAGGGTCTGCCGGGCGCGTTCGATCCGCACGAATTCCTGGATTTCACTGTTCTGGTTGCGCGCCTCATCGGCCTCGAACTGTGCTTCCAGATCCGCGAAAAGCGATTCCCATCTCATGAGCACACCCTAGATGCTCAAAAGAATCCCGCCTACCCCTAGACTCCCCGCACACTAAGTGTCATCATGCTCATACAAACAACAGCAAATGACATCAAATAGCATCTAAGGAGATCAAGATGCGCACCCAAGGCGTCCGGGACGCCCTGTCCGTCACCGGCATTGCCGCACTCTCGCTGGCCATGCTGGGCGCAAGCCTCGGAATCTGGCGTTCGCTGCACGCGCGCTCCTTCACGGAGAACACGCTTGACGCCAGGTCGCTGGAACAACTCACGGGGCTGGCCCTGGGCCTGCTGGGAGGGCTCGTGCTCGCCTGGCTGCTGGCGTGCCTCGGGCTGGCCCTGCTCGCCCGGCTGGCCTGCACCCACGGCCACCGGGGCCGTGGCGCGGCACTGGCCCGGCTCGTCCCCGGATGCGTTGCCCGGCTGGCGTTGGCGGGACTGGGCGGATCGATGGTCCTTGCGACCTGTTCCCTCGCCGCGGCCCCCGCCGGCGCCGACGTCGTCGTCGTCGTTGAGGCCCCCACGTCGACTCAACCGCACCGGGAGGTTGTCCCGGATTCCGGCCAGGTCCTTGGATCCGAGGCACTTCCGACCGGATCCGTGGAACCCGCCGGCGCCGGGGCCGAATTGCTGAGCCCCGGGTGGGTCCCCCACCGCGTTCCGTTGCCGATGCAGCGGCTCGTCGGAGGCGGCAACACCCGCACGGCCGACGAGGTGGTGGTGGGCCCCGGCGACAGCCTCTGGGCCATTGCCGCCCGGAACCTTCCGGCCGGCGCCTCCGCCGAGGACATTTCCAACGCCTGGCCGCGCTGGTACGCGGCCAATCGCAAGCTCATCGGCCCGGACCCCAATCGGCTGGACGTCGGCATGGTGCTCCGGGCGCCACTCCCCGCGCCGCTGCGGTCCTGACCCACGATCCCGCCCCCCAAGCCCTTACATCCCCGTCCCTCCGAACCATCCGCCCACCAGGAGCCCGCCATGTCCATCACAGCGATCACGCCGTCCACCGCGAGCAGCGAGCCGCTGCTCTTGCATGAGAACGTCTTTGCAACGCCCGGGGATGTCGCTGCGCCGCGGAACGAGGTCAGGCGATTTCCGGAGGCATTGCGCGCCGGTGCCGCACCGCGCAGAAGACGGTGCCTCCGGCCCGTACCCCTTGCCGAGGCGCCGCCGCGAAGCTTCCTGTCGCCCGCGGAGCTCGAAGCCGATTTCCACGCCGAATTCGGCCGCGAGTTCGAGGATGATTTTCCGGAGGCCTCCCCCAACCCCGCGGCCCGGATGGTGCTGGAACAACTTTTCCCGCCCACGAATGCCCTGTTGAGCCTGGAGGAATCCGTGGCGGCAATCGTGCACGCGGCCGCCCCCGCGGTCCTGGAGGTGCTGGCCGGTGCACGCCCGGCACGCCAGCTGCACCACGCCCTGAGTCCCACCTGCATGAACAAGCTGGAACAGCACATGCGCCTCGGGGCCATGCATCGTCCCGACCCCGGGGCGTGCTGCTATTCCAATCCGCGGGTCATGCGCATGCGCATCACCCAGGTCCTGCCACTGGTCTTCGAGGCCGCGGTGATCCTGCGGGACATGCAAAAAGTCCGTGCCACCGCCCTGAGAATAGAGCGGTGGCACGGACGTTGGCAGGTTACCGCCCTTGAAATCGGTTAGCCGCGCTTGCCCTTTTTCTTCTTGTTTCCGCCGGCCGGCTTGGCCGAACCGCCACCGGAGGTGCGCTCGATGTGCGTTGCCGCCTCGCCGCTCTCCTCCGGTGCCGTGTAGCGCAGGGTGGCTGGACGGGACGGGGCGTCCAGGCCCGGGGTGTTCAACACCGGTTCGTTGGTCACCGATCGGGCGTCGGTGACGCCGGGCAGGGAGACCGCCGGGGCCTGCCGGGTTTCCACCTCGATGTTGAAGAGCATGCCGATGCTTTCCTCGCGGATGGATTCCATCATGGTCTGGAACATCAGGAAGCCCTCGCGCTGGTACTCGACCAGCGGGTCGCGCTGGGCCATGGCGCGCAGGCCGATGCCCTCCTTGAGGTAGTCCATCTCGTAGAGGTGTTCCTGCCACTTGCGGCCGATGACCGAGAGCACCACGCGGCGCTCGAGTTCACGCATGTTCTCCGTGCCGACGGCCTCTTCGCGTGCAGCGTACTGCAGGCGTGCGTCGGAGAGGATCTCGCGCTCGAGCAGCTCGGGAGTGATGGCGTCACGGTGCCCCGCCTCCTCGGCGACTTCCTCGAGGGTGATGGAAATCGGGTAGAGCTGCTTGAGGTTGCCCCACAGACGCTTCAGGTCCCAGTCCTCGGCGTGGCCCTCGCCGGTGGCCTCGGAGACCATGGCCTTGACCACGTCTTCGAGGAAGTGCGCGACCTTTTCGTGCAGGTCCCCGCCCTCGAGGATGCGTCGGCGGTCGCCATAGATGGCCTCGCGCTGGCGGTTCATCACGTCGTCGTACTTCAGCACGTTCTTGCGCTGCTCGGCGTTGGTGCCCTCCACCTGCGCCTGCGCGGTCTCGATGGCCTTGGAGACGATCTTGGATTCCAGCGCCACGTCGTCGGGCATCGAGGGGTTGTTCATGATCCGCTGGGCGGCGCCGGCGTTGAAGCGGCGCATGAGCTCATCGGTCATCGACAGGTAGAAGCGGGACTCGCCCGGGTCGCCCTGGCGTCCCGAACGGCCGCGCAGCTGGTTGTCGATGCGGCGGGATTCGTGGCGCTCGGTGCCCAGCACGTAGAGTCCGCCGGCCTCGGAGACCTCCCGGGCCTCGGCCTGCACCTGCTTCTTGGCGGCGGCAAAGACGTCGTCCCAGACGCGCTCGTACTCCTCGGAGTTGGTCTCCGGGTCCAGGCCGCGGCGCTCCATCTCGGAGACGGCCAGGAACTCGGCGTTGCCGCCGAGCATGATGTCGGTTCCGCGGCCGGCCATGTTGGTGGCCACGGTGACGGCGCCCTTCTTGCCTGCCTGGGCCACGATCGCCGCCTCGCGGGCGTGCTGCTTGGCGTTGAGGACCTCGTGGCGGATGCCCTGCTTGGCCAGCAGGCGCGCCAGGTATTCGCTCTTTTCCACGCTGGTGGTGCCCACGAGCACCGGCTGGCCGGTGGCGTGGCGCTCGGCGATGTCCTGGACCACGGCGTCGAACTTCGCGATCTCGTTCTTGTAGATCAGGTCGGCCTGGTCCTTGCGCAGCAGCACCTTGTTGGTGGGGATCTCCACCACGCCGAGCTTGTAGGTGCCCATGAACTCGGCCGCCTCGGTCTGCGCCGTGCCGGTCATGCCCGAAAGCTTCTTGTAGAGGCGGAAGTAGTTCTGCAGGGTCACGGTCGCCATGGTCTGGTTCTCGGCCTTGATTTCCACCCCTTCCTTCGCCTCGATGGCCTGGTGCATGCCCTCGGAGTAGCGGCGGCCGGCGAGCGAACGCCCGGTGTGCTCGTCGACGATCATGACCTCGCCGTTGATCACGACGTAGTCCTTGTCGTTCTTGAACAGTTCCTTGGCCTTGATCGCGTTGTTAAGGAACCCGATCAGCGGGGTGTTGGAGGCCTCGTAGAGGTTGTGGATGCCCAGGTAGTCCTCGACCTTTTCGATGCCGGGCTCCAGCACGCCGATGGTCCGCTTCTTCTCGTCGACCTCGTAGTCGACGTCGAGGGACAGCCGGGTGACCAGCTTGGCGAATTCGGTGTACCAGCGGTTCACGTCGCCCGAGGCCTGCCCGGAAATGATCAGCGGGGTACGTGCCTCGTCGATGAGGATCGAGTCGACCTCGTCGACGATGGCGAAGTTGTGGGCGCGCTGGACGAGCTCCTCGGAGCTCCAGGCCATGTTGTCGCGCAGGTAGTCGAACCCGAACTCGTTGTTCGTGCCGTAGGTGATGTCCGCCTCGTACTGCTTGCGGCGCATCGCCGGGTCCTGGTTCGAGAGGATGCAGCCGTTGGTCAGGCCCAGGAAGCGGTAGACGCGCCCCATCAGGTCCGACTGGTACTCGGCCAGGAAGTCGTTGACCGTCACCACGTGCACGCCCTTGCCGCTCAGCGCATTGAGGTACGCCGGGGCGGTGGCGACCAGGGTCTTGCCCTCGCCGGTCTTCATTTCGGCGATGTTGCCCAGGTGCAGCGCGGCCCCGCCCATGAGCTGGACGTCGAAGTGGCGCATGCCCAGGGTGCGGTCGGCGGCCTCGCGGACCGCGGCAAACGCCTCGGGAAGCAAGTGGTCGAGGGACTCGCCGTCGGCGATACGCGCCTTGAACTTGTCGGTTTCACCACGCAGCTCCGCATCGGACAGGGCACGGAATTCGCTATCAAGCACGTTGATGGCGTCGGCGTATCCACGCAACGTCTTCAGCGTCTTCTTGTCGCCGGTACGCAGGATACGTTCAAGCAGTGATGCCACGAGGCAGCTCCCAAATCTCAAGCACAGGAATTCTGGCGTGTTCAGTCTACGTGAGAGATTGCTTTCACCTGCGGCTTTTAGCTGGATTCGGGCGAGCTAAGTGAAAACTCCAAGGCGGCTGCCAGATTCCCCTGCGCCGAGACCACCACCTCGCCAAGGCCCAGCCAGCTCGCCATCAGCCGCAATTCGGCCGCCAGTTCCGCCGCGGTGTTCCCCGGCGCGCCGGGCTCCGCGAAGGCGCCGCGGACCAGGAGCCGGCCGTTTGCCCGGTCTGCCTTCAGGTCGACCCGGGCGACCAGGTGCTCCCCCAGCAGGAAGGGAAGGACGTAGTAGCCGTAGACGCGCTTGGGCTCGGGGGTGTAGATCTCCAGGCGGTAGGTGAACCCGAAAAGCCTTTCAAGGCGGCGGCGGTTGAACACCATCGAGTCGAAGGGGCCCAACAGGGCCCTGCCGCCGGCGGACCGGGGAACGACGGTGCCGGGCAGCAGGTAGAAGGTGTCCTTCAACCCGTCCACCCCCACCCGCTCCAGGAACCCGCGCCCGGCCAGGTCCTCGAGCGCCTCGGCGCTTTGCCGCAGCGGCAGCCGGAAGTAGTCGGCCAGGCAGTGCACGCTGCCCACACCGTGGGCCTTGGCGGCCGCCAGCAGCAACCGTTCCATTCCCCGGCGGCGCTCGTCCTGCGTCGCGGGGTCCCGGGATTCGGGGAACACCCGGTGCAGCGAGGTGTAGCGGCGTTCGAACGAGCCGTTGCGGCCCTCGGTGCTGATCATGCCCTCCGCAAACAATGCCTCCAGGGCGCGCTTGACCGCAGACCAGTTCCACCCCCACGTTTCCTGGTCCTTGACGTGTTCGTGGCCGAGTTCGGCGGAGACCTCGCGGGCGGTCAGCGCCGGGCCCTGCGCGAGCAGCTCGAGGATCCGGTGCGCCAGCGCGCGCCCGTCCTCGTCGATGGTCTTCATGCTGCCGGGCCATGAGCGTTGCTGCCAGGGCACGAGGTCGTGGAAGTGTTCGCTGCGCACCAACGATGCCTCGTGCGCCCAGTATTCGACGACCTTTCGCGGGCGTTGCACCGCGAGCCGGTCCAGGAGCTCCGGGGCGTAGGGACCCAGCCGGGAAAAGATCGGCAGGTATTGGGCCCGGGACAGGACGTTGACCGAGTCGATTTGGATCAGTTCCAGACGCGCAAAGGTCCGGCCCACCGCGCCAAGGTTGATTGGTGCGGTGGGCCGGACCTTGTGCAGCCCCTGGGCTGCCACGGCGATCCGACGGGCCTGCGATGCGGAAAGAATCCTGCTCATGAGCCCATCGTAATTCCCGCGGTGCTAGGCGGTTGCCGGTTCCGGGTCGCGGTACCGGCGTGTCTCCAGGGTCGCCTCGTCGGTGGCGTCCGGGTCCAGGGTGATGGTGCCGTAGGAGTACTGCTGGTTGCCCTTGGTCTTGCGGGCGTAGACGACCGAGTGTGCCCCGGTGGCCTCGTCCACGAAGAGGTAGAAGGGGTGGCCGATCATTTCCATGCGGTCAACGGCGTCGTCGACGCTCATGGTTTCCGCGGGGAAGACCTTGCGGCGGATCTCGATGGGCGGCGCGCCGTTCTGGTTGGCTTCGGCGGCCTGGCGTGCCTCTTCTTCCTGCTGGGCCAGACGCGTCGATTCGTGCAGCGGAAGCGAGCTGTCGGCCGGTTCCAGTCGGCTGGTGGCCTGGTGGACGGCCGTCGGGGTCTGGCGTCCGTGGTGGATCTTGCGACGATCCCGGGCCTTGCGCAAACGCTCGAGGAGCTTTGCGAACGCGGTGTCAAAGGCTGCGAACTTGTCCGCGGCCTTGGCCTCGGCGCGGATCGCGGGGCCACGGCCCAGGACCGTCAATTCGACGGTCAGAGCAGAATCCGCGTTGCGGGCGTGCTGCTCCTTGGTGACCTTGATGTCCAAGCGCTGGATCTTCGTTGCAAGCTGATCGACCTTGTCGATCTTCTCGTCCACGTACTCGCGGAACCGATCCGTAACACTGACATTGCGTCCGTTGATCGTCATCTCCATGGTGTCCTCCATCATTGCTCAGGTGACACAACAGCGACCGAGGAATTCACTCCTTCCGGTCGCTGAAGATGGGTTCATTTCCCCTTGAAGGGTGCCCATACCTCACCCTATGACAGATGCCGCAATAATCAAGGATGTACGGATTATTACTTCATCGCGCTGGGCGAACATCGCGTTTTTCATCCGGTGCCGGGGTCGCCGCGAGCACCACGGCACCGCACACCCGCAACCCGGCACCCTCCAACGCGCGATGCGCCTCGGCCAGCGTCGATCCGGTGGTGAGCACGTCGTCGACGAAGAGCACCTGGGCGCCCCGGGCGGCGAGCCGGGACAGCGATCGGGTGCGGCGCGCGCACATGGAATTTCTCACCGCGCCCCGGGCGCGTCGCCCCTTGCCCTTCTGCGCCGAGGTGAATTGCCGCGCGGCCCGGTAGCGCACCAGCCGGGCAACCAGCACCCGCTCCGGCAGCACCCCCGCCCGCCGCAGCCGGCCCAGCAACAGGCCGACCGGGAAATACCCGCGCCGCTTGCGCGCCTGCAGCCGGGTGGGCACCGGAACCAGCACCACCGGCACCCCTGGCGCGGCCAGGGTGTCGAGGGCGGACTTCACGGCGCGGGCCATCGGCGGCACCAGGAGCCCGACCAGGCCCGGCATCTGGTGGTTCTTGTAGGCCAGGACGACGGCGGCCAGCTCGTGTTCGTAGGAGCCGGCGGCGATCACGGGCATCGGGACGTGGCGGCCGTCCACCGGCAGGGCCTCGGCCCGGTGCTCGACCCGCCGGGGGTGGAGGCATGCGGTGCGCATGGCCCGGGCACAGGGACCGCACACCACCGCATCGGGGCGTTTGCAGCAGACGCATTCCACCGGCAGCAGCAGGGCCGCGGTGCAGCGCGCCGCCGAACGCACGGCGTATGCGGGTCCGTTGACCCACCAGGCGTCGAGGCGCCGCAGCCGGCTTCGCACCGGGGCACCCCCGGCGGGAACCGCCCGTTTGTAGACGGCATCCGGATCGCGCCGCACCGAGTTGTTCATGCCCTCCAGCATGGGCCCGCGGGCCACGCTGCCGCCGCCCGCCGCCTGCGGGCTGTGGACGGGCGCGGACGGGGGAATCGTCAGCCCGGGTAGGACAGGTCCCGCACCATGTCTTCCATGATGTGCCAGGAGTTGCCCACGCGCGAGTGGATGTTGTCCTTGGTCTCGGCATAGACAGGGCGGCGATCCCCCGGCCCGGCGGACAGGCCGACCATGCCCAACAGCGGCAGGTACTTGACCCGGGTTCCGGTCAGGCTGATCTCCTCGGCCGCGACCTTTTCGGTGGTGCTGGTGGAGGAGACGATCACCGAGACGTCGGAGTTCCAGACGGCGTGCGTCGCCGGGACGTCGGGGTAGATGCGCTTGGGCGGGGCGAAGCCGCGCGGGGCGCCGTCGGCATCGCGCAGGATCCCGCTGATCGACACGCTGGTTTCGCCGTCCTTGGACGAGACGATCAGGGCGCGGGTCCCGTCGCGCGAGACGCGCAGCGAGGTGACCTCGGAGTCGGCGAGCCCGTCCGCGGTGATCGGCCTGACCTTGCCGTTCAGCGCGGTGTCCGCCGGCACCGCCAGGACCCTGGTGGTCGAGGAGTTGTCCACTGTCCAGGTCCACCCGTGGGCGTCCATGGACGGGCGCACCAGGTCCTTGCCGGTGGCGACCACGGAGCTGCCGCCGTCCTCGTCCACCACGACGAGGGAGGTGCGCGAGCCGTTCAGGAACGCGTAGCGGTTCCCCAGCGGGCTCATGGCCGGCAGCCGGGGGTGGTAGCCGGCGATGTCGCCGATGCCGCCGACCAGGCGCAGGGACTTGCCCTTGAGGTAGTACAGCGCGTGGTCAACGACCCCGATCTGGGTGTCGGGCACCGCGGGGTTGACCTCCGCGACCACGAATTCCGGGTCCTTGGGGCCGGCCTTGACCTCGGACTGCTCGTCGGTCATCACCACCGAGCGCACGCTGCCCAGCCCGCCGAGGGTCAGCTCGAGCTGCTGCTGCATTTGCTGGCGCGAGAGTTCGGTGGAGTCCAGGAAGGTTGCCGAGCTCAAATCGACGGTCGCGCGCTGCGACTCGATCGGGACCGAGGAACGGACCAGTGCGCTGCCGCTCGGGAAGGCGGAGACCACCGCGTTTTCCAGGTAGTCGGCAGGGCCCGCCAGCAGCGCCTCGACCATGGCCGCGGCGACGCCCGTGCGGGTGGGGAACCAGCGCACGTCGGGCACCGCGTAGTGGAAGCTGACGTCGTAGAAGTACAGGGTCTGCGGGGCGAAGAGGTGCGTGAAGTTGGCCGTGTCCAGCATGATGCCGTCCGGCAGCTGCGAGATGCGCCATTGCCCGTCGACCTTCTCCAGGGACACGTCCAGGGCGCGGGTGGTGTGCGGGGGCATCTCGGTCATGTTGCCGGCGGCGTCGATCTCGGAGACGACCTCCAACTGGATGGTGTAGGTGTCGGCCCGTGCCCCGGGGATCACCGAGGGGCGGTCGTCGTAGACCAGGGTCCGCACCGATCCCTTCCAGATGCCCGACTGCTTCGGGGTCAGGTACTCGCGGGCGACCTTGTAGTCGTCCTGCGCGGCGACGCCGGCCTGGATGAAGTCCTCGACGATTTCGCGGGCGCTGTCGCCCTCCGTCGGACCGGGCGCGGTGAACTGCACGTCGCCGTTCTCCGCCGCGTTGCTCCCGTCCAGCTCGATGGACTGGACCGGCGAGTTGCGCGGGATCCCCGAGCAGCCGGTGAGCACCAGCACGGCTCCCAGGAGCACTGCCAGCATCCGTGCGGTCCACGGGCGTTGCCTAGTCATGCGGGTGGTGCCTTCCTGGGGTGTGCGCGGCGGGGCCGTGCGCATTCGCGTCGGGTCCCGGGGTTTCCTCGGGGATCAGCGGCGGGGCGGGCTTGAAGCCGATGGCGGGGATCTCCCCGGTCAGCGGGAAGGAGACGACCATGCCGCGGTCCAGGACCGCGTCGGCCAGCACGATGGGTTCCAGCGGCAGCGGCGAGGCGACGATCTGGTTGCCCAGGATCCGCGGCAGCGTCAGCCGGAAGCAGGATCCCACGCCGCGCTCCCCCCAGGCCTCGAGCCGGCCCTCGTGCAGCCGGGTGTCCTCCATCGCGATGGACAGGCCCAGGCCCGAGCCGCCGGTGGTGCGTGCGCGGGCGGGGTCCGCGCGCCAGAACCTGTCAAAGACCCGGCCGGCGGCCTCCGGGCTCATGCCGATGCCGCGGTCGCGCACGGTGATCGCCACCGCGTTCGCGTTTCCGGCCACGGTGATGTCGATGGGGTTGCCCTCGCCGTGCTCGATGGCGTTCATGACGAGGTTGCGCACCACGCGCTCGATGCGCCGCGCATCCATTTCCGCCACGGCTCCCCCGGAGGGCGTGCCCAGGCGCAGCACCGAGCCCATGGCCTCGGCGTGCGGGGTGGCAGCGTCGATGACGCGCCGGGCCACCGTGACCAGGTCGTTGGGCTCGGCGTCGAGCACCGCCACCCCGGCGTCGAAGCGCGAGACCTCGAGCAGGTCGTTGAGCAGGATCTGGAAGCGCTCGACCTGGTTGTAGAGCAGCTCGGCGCTGCGCTTGTTGATCGGGTCGAAGTCCTCGCGCGCGTCGTGCAGCACCTCGGCGGCCATCCGCACGGTGGTCAGCGGGGTGCGCAGCTCGTGGGAGACGTCGGAGACGAAGCGCTGCTGCATCTGCGAGAGCATGGCCAGCTGGTTGATCTGGTCCTGCAGGGACGCGGCCATGTGGTTGAACGAGTTGCCCAGCCGGGCGATCTCGTCCTCCCCGGAGACGACCATGCGTTCCTCGAGCTGCCCGGCGGCAAGCTTCTCGGAGACCTGCGCGGCGGCGGCCACGGGGCGGACCACGGCGCGGGTCACGTACCAGGTGATGCCGCCGACGACCAGCAGCAACAGGCCGCCGACCAGGCCCATGGCCCGGTTCATGAAGTCGAGGGTCTTTTGCACGCTGGACAGGTCGTAGACCAGGTACAGGCCGTATTCGCGTCCCGGCGGCAGCGTCACCTTGGTGCCGAAGACCAGCCCCGGCCCGGCGCCGGCGCCGGCGTTGACCTCGATGGACTGCCAGTAGACGGAGTTGGACTCCTGGACCTGGGCGGCCAGCGCCTCCGGGACGACGCGGGAGGTCAGGTTGCCGCTGGCGGTGGGACCCACGTACAGGTTGTCGTCCCCCGGCAGCGGGACCAGCACGAAGTCGCGCGGCACCAGGGCGGTGTCGCCCTCGAGGATCTTCAGCGTGCTGGTCACCAGGGAGTGCGTGCTGGAGCGGTCGGTGGTGGCGGCCGAGTCGAAGATGGCGCGCACCTGGTTCAGCCCGCGCAGGGATTCGGACTCGACCTGGTTGAAGCGTTCCTGGAACAGGCCGGTGGCGATCTGGTTGGACAGGAAAGCACCGGCGCCCAGCAAGGCCAGGGCCGTGAGCAGCACCGCGGAGGTCACGGTGCGGAAAAGCAGCGAGCGGGTCCAGCGCGAACGCACGGTGTTGCGCGTGCGCACCAGGGCCGCCAGCGTGCGGCGGGGCCAGGAGCCGGGCCGGGGACGGTGTGCCGGCATCGCGGGTGCGGCCCGCGCCGGCTCGACGGTGTCCATGCTTCGGCCCATCTCCTGGCTCAGGCCTGTCCCGCCTTGTACCCCACGCCGCGCACGGTCAGCACGACGCCCGGGTTCTCGGGGTCGAGCTCGACCTTCGAGCGCAGGCGCTGCACGTGGACGTTGACCAGGCGGGTGTCGGCGGCATGGCGGTAGCCCCAGACCTGCTCAAGCAGCTGTTCGCGGGTGAACACCTGCCAGGGCTTGCGGGCCAGGGCGACCAGCAGGTCGAACTCCAGCGGGGTCAGGCCGATGGGATCTCCCGCGCGGGTGACGCGGTGGCCGGCGACGTCGATGCTCAGGTCCCCGATTTTCAGGGTCTCCGGGGCATGCTGTTCGCCGGGGCGCAGGCGGGCGCGCACGCGGGCCACGAGCTCGGCGGGCTTGAAGGGCTTGGGGACGTAGTCGTCGGCGCCGGATTCCAGGCCGCGGACCACGTCGGCGGTGTCCGACTTGGCGGTCAGCATGACGATCGGGACGTCGTCCTCGGCGCGGATGAGCTTGCAGACCTCGATGCCGTCCAGTCCCGGAAGCATCAGGTCAAGCAGCACCAGATCGGGCTTGACCTCGCGAAAAACACCCAATGCCTTGGCACCGTCATAGCAGAACACGGCCTCGAAGCCGTCGTTCTGCAACACGATGCCGATCATTTCGGCCAGCGCCTCGTCGTCGTCGACAACCAGGATGCGTGCCTTCATAATCTGCCCTTCCGTAGCCCTGCGCTGGGCGCTGAGATGACCACGCGCCCGGATACCTCAAGAGTACATGAGCATGCCGGGCAAATCGGCGCGGAAACGGCAATCCACCTCACCATTCACCCCGTTTGCCCCGGCGCTAGACTGGAGCCAACCCAAGGGTCCGGCGGCACTTTTGCGGATGCTTGCACCACCTGCCGGAACACGAGTGAGAGCGGGATGCGATGAGTACACACGGCGATCCACCGGTTCCGGGTCCCGGGGACCCCGCGGGAACCCCGGGAGGCTGGGGACAGCCCCCGCCCGGGTGGAACCAGCCGCCGGCCGGCGGCGGTCCCGCGGGCCCTCCCGGATGGCCGGGCCAGCAGCCCGGACCCTCCGGCTGGTGGCAGGCGCCCAAGCCCGGCGTCGTGGAATTGCGGCCGCTGGGCTTCGCCGACCTGTTCGATGCCACCTTCGCGGTGCTGCGGCGCGCCCCGCTGGCCACGGTGGCCAACGCGGTGCTCGTCCAGCTGCTGCCCCTGCTGGTTTCGCTGTTGCTGCTGCGCGCACTGGATGTCTCGTTCCCTGCCCTGGAGCGCGCCCTCGAGCATATGCTGTCGGGCCCCCAGGGCCCGGTGTTCGACCCCGGCCTGTGGGCCCAGGCATTTCCGCACCCCTGGCCGGCCTATGCGGGCGCCGCGGCACTCGTGGTGGTTATCCAGTTGCTGGCCAACGTGCTGGTGGTGGGACCGACCACGGTCGCCGGCATGCGCGCGGTCCTCGGGCTGCCCACCGGCTGGTGGCAGTCAATAGTGCTGGCGCGCGGCGGGATGCTGCGCATCGCCCTGTGGAACGTGCTGCTCGGTGCCGCGGGCCTCGTGCCCCTGGCGGTCCTGGTGGCGGTGGCGCTTCCGCTCGCCGACTCGGTGGGCATCGCGGTGGCGTTCGTCGCGGCGCTGGGACTCGGGTTGTTGCTGGTGCCGCTGTACCTGTGGATCGCGATCAGGATCTGCCTGGTCCCCACGCTGCTGGTGACCAGGCCGCCGGGCATCTGGCGGGCGCTGCGTTCGTCGTGGTCGCTGACCCTTCGGTCCTGGTGGCGGACCCTGGGAATCCTGCTGGTGGTGGCGGTGGTGCTCGGCATCCTCTCGGGGATCATTTCGCAGCTGGCCTCGCTGGCCGGCGGCCAACTCTCCGGCGCCGGCGCCGCGGTGGCGCTGGGCCTCGTCGTCGACACCGTCGTCGGCGCTCTTGGCATGGTGCTGGCCCAGCTGATGCTCACCATGCTGCAGGTGGACCTGCGGATCCGCCGCGAACGCCTGGACCTGGTGCTGGCCGCCGAGGCGCGGAACCCCGAGGACCATCCGATCCCCGGATTCGGGGCTCCGGAAAGCTAGCCGTCGACGCGGACCTGGTTCAGCGCCTCAGCATAGGAGGCCAGGCGCCCGAGCACCGCGGTGGCCTTCGCCGGGGAAAGCTCCGCAAGCCCCGCGGCGGGGGTCAGCACCAGCGCGCCCAGCGCGGCATCGGGCAGGCCCAGCTGGCGCCAGGGCCGCCGGATCGCATGGACGGCGTCCACGACGCCGGGCGGATTCGATTCCGGGTCCAGGCAACCCAGCCACAGGCGGCTGCCGGATTCCACGGCGGCCGCCACCAGCTCCCAGCCCGGGACGGTGAGTGAGGCGGCGTTGGCGCCCAGCCCGTCGGCGCCGGCTTCCAGCGCCGTGGTGGCAAGCGTCGTCCAGGTCCCGGGTTCCGCGTCCGCGCCGATGACCACGGCGGCGGCGCCTGCCCCGTGCAACCCGTCGACGAGTTCGCCCCACCAGCCGCGGATCTCTGCGGCCGGCACCGAGCGCAGCGTGCGGTAGCCGCTGGCGGTGGGCAGCGTGCCGTTGAGCACCGCGCCGGCGTCGGGCTCGTCGATGTAGACGGTGATCCGCCGGGTTCCGGTGGTCCGGGCCAGGTCCTGCAGGTGCCGCACCGCGCCCAGGGCCAGGGACTGGGCCAGGTCGCGGCGCGCCCCGTGGTCGGAGACCGAGCGTTCGCCGTGGTGCAGGTGCAGGTTGGCCGCCAGCGTGGCGGGGCCGGGGAACTGGATCTTCAGCTCGCTGCCGGGGGTTTCCTCGGCGCCGATGGCATCGGCGAGCACGTTCACGTCGGTGCGCAGGGCCGAGGCCGCACGCCGCGCGTCGATGCCGGGCGCGGCGGCCAGCCGCCAGCCGTGGGGCTGCAGGTCAACCGCGAGGTCTTCCAGCAGCTGCGCGCCGCGTCCGATGGCGTCGGACCCCACGCCGCGGGCCGGAAGCTGCTGCAGGTGCGGCAGGTTCGGTTCCCCGATCTCGCCGCGGATCACCAGCACCGATTCCATCGGGTCGGTTCCGGGCATGGGGCCGTGCGCGCTGGCCTGGACCTGGCGCTCGGCCGGTTCCGCCGGTGGTTCTTGGGGCATCCGGGGCATCAATCAGTTTCCGGACTCGGCGTGCGTCGCGGAAATGTTGTTGTGGTGCCTGATGACCTCGGAGATGATGAAGTTCATGAACTTCTCGGCGAACTCCGGGTCCAGGTGCGCCTCCTGGGCGAGCCGGCGCAGGCGCTCGATCTGCGCCTTTTCCCGTCCCGGGTCGCTCGGCGGCAGCGCGTGCACCGCCTTGAGGTGGCCCACCCGCTGGGTCGCCTTGAAGCGTTCGGCCAGGAGGTAGACCAGCGTGGCGTCGAAGTTGTCGATGCTGCTGCGGATCGACAGCAATTCGGACATGACCTCGTTCTGGACCGTGTCGGCCAGGGAGCTGGCGGCGGGGTCGTAGGCGCCGGTCTCTGCGTTCTCCGCGGCCCGCGGGTTCTTCTGGTGGCTCATGCTTTCAAGTCTAGGGTTGCCCGCTTCAAAGCGCCCAACCGTGACGCGCGGACCGCCCGCCAATCAGCTTTGGGCTGACACGCCGAGTCCCCCGCCGCCCCCGCCCGCTCCCGCCGCGGCGGTGCCCGGGCGCAAAAAAGGAGGG
>NZ_JBIXLN010000030.1:0-66303 GCF_045798555.1 Paeniglutamicibacter sp. MACA_103
AACAGGCCCCCGCGCGGGGCGCCACGCGGGGCCACCCGCACGATGGCCTGCCCGACTTCCTCTTGCTCGGTTATCGCACTTCGGCGCCAACGGCGGAGGGCGGGGCCCGGAGTCATCCTCCGGGCCCCGCCGTCCAACGCACCGCCGGCATGCGGTGCGGCCGCAACGATCAGGCGTTGGCCAGTCGGTGCTCCTGGATCTTCTTGTTGTGCCGTTCGATCTCCGGCTCCCCGTCGCGTAGCAGCGAGTAGAGCGGGGCCTGGACAAAGAGCGTCGAGAGCGCCGAGACGATGATGCCGATGAACAGCGCCAGCGACAGGTCCTTCAGCGTTCCGGCACCCAGCAGGTAGGAGCCGATGAACAGGATCGAGGCCACCGGGAGCACCGCCACCACCGAGGTGTTGATGGAACGCACCAGGGTCTGGTTGATGCCCAGGTTCACCAGTTCCTCGAAGTTGCGCTTGGTCTGGCCCTCGAACCCTGCGGTGTTCTCGCGCACCTTGTCGAAGACGACCACGGTGTCATAGAGCGAGTAGCTCAGGATGGTCAGGAAACCGATGATCGCCGAGGGGGTGACCTCGAAGCCGGAAAGCGAGTAGATCCCGGCGGTGATCACGACGACCTGGAGCAGCCCGATGATCGCGGCCAGGGACATCTTCCAGGTGCGGAAGTAGGCGGCCATGAGCAGCGCCACCAGCACCACGAAGACGACCAGGCCGATCATGGCCTGCTTGGAGATGTCGGCGCCCCAGGTCGGCCCGACGAACGTCGAGGTCACCTCGGCCTTGGTGACGCCGTAGGCGCCCGCCAATGCCTCGGCGACGTCCAGGGTCTGGTCGTCGGTCAGCTTGTCGGTCTGCACGCGCATGGTGTTCGGCGCGATGTTGGTGACCCGCGGGTGGTGGTCCGGGGCGATCGCCACGACGGCGGCCTCCCCGGTGGGGACCTCGGTGTGCTCGACCTTCGAGATGGTGAACTCGGATCCGCCGCGGAACTCGATGCCCAGGTTGAATCCGCCCTTGGCGACGGGGACCAGGATGGCGAGCAGGACCAGGACGGCGGAGATTCCCAGCCACAGCTTGCGCTTGCCCGTGAACGGGTAGGAGCGCTTGCCGGTGTAGAGCGCGTTGCCCCATGTTGCGAGATTAGCCATTTGATGAATCCTTACCGGCTTGATCGTCCTGCTGGGTGGGCACCGAGACGCTGGTCGCGGCCTTGCGGCGTTCGGCAATGGTCTGCCGGCGCCCGGCCTCGGACGCCGCCTTGGCGTTCTTCTTGCCGCGGGCCGCCTCGGCCGCGGGGCTTAAGCTGCGCACGCGCCCGGCACCGAGGTACAGCGGCACCGCGCCCAGCAGCGACGGGTCGAGCCCGGAGAAGCGGTGCCCCTCGCCGAAGAACTTGGTCTTGGCCAGCAGCTGCAGGACCGGGTGGGTGAGCAGGAAGACCACGACGATGTCCACCACGGCCGTCAGGCCCAGGGTGAAGGCGAAGCCGCGCACGTTGCCCACGGCCACGATGTAGAGCACCAGGGCCGCCAGGATGTTCACGGCCTTGGAGGCCAGGATGGTCCGCTTGGCGCGCTTCCAGCCGATCTCCACGGCCGAGGGCAGGGGCCGCCCGTCGCGCAGCTCGTCGCGGATGCGTTCGAAGTAGACGATGAAGGAGTCGGCGATCAGGCCGATGGCCACGATCAAGCCGGCGACACCCGCCAACGAGAGCCGGTAGTTCATCGACCAGCCCAGCAATACCAGCGCCAGGTACGTCAGCACGCCGGAGACCAGCAGCGACACGATGGTCACCACGCCCAGCAGGCGGTACTGGAAGAGCGAGTAGATCGCCACCAGGCCCATGCCGATGAGCCCGGCGATGAGGCCGCTGCGCAGCTGGTCGGAGCCCAGGGTCGCGGAGATCTGCTGCTCGGACTGGATGTCGAAGCTGATCGGCAGGGCGCCGAACTTCAGCTGGTCGGCCAGGGCCTTTGCCGTCTGCTCGGTGAAGTTGCCGGTGATCTGGGCTCGGCCGTCGGCGATGACAGCGTTCGAGGTCGGGGCCGAGATGACGGTTCCGTCAAGCACGATCGCAAACTGGTTCTGCGCACCCTGCATGGCGGTGAGCCGCTGGGTGACGGCGGCGAACTTCGTGGTGCCCTCGCTGTTGAATTCCAGGGTCACGCCCCACTGGCCGGTGACCGCGCCCTGTTGGCCGCGGACCATGCTGAAGGAGGCATCGGAGATGTCGGCCCCGGGAACCTCGACCGGGCCCAGGATGTATTTGGCGCCCATGTCCGGGTCGCAGGAAATCATCGGCTTGGCCGGGTCGTGCGTTTCCTCGGACCCCTGGCCCAGCTCCGCCGGGCAGTCGTATGCCTCGAACTGCTGGTACAGGGCCGCGTCGACCCAGTTCAGGTCCGAGCCGTTCTCCGGCTTGGCGTCCGGCTTGGGCAGGTCGGCCTTGGCGAGCCGCTGGTCCTCGGGAACGGCGGTGAACGGGCCGGCCAGGATGACCGGGCGGAACTCCATATTGGCCGAGGCCTGGATCAGCTCGCGGGTGCGGGCGTCGGGGACGCCGGGCATGGAGACCACGACGTTGCGGCCGGACTGGGTGGTGATCTCGGCTTCGGAAACACCGGTGCCGTCCACGCGCTGGCGGATGATCTCGACCGCCTGGTCCAGCTGCTCCTGCGTTGCCGCAGCGCCGCCCTGAACTCGTGGTGCCAAGATCATTTGTGTGCCTCCCTCAAGGTCGAGGGCAAGCTTGGGGGCAAATGCTGCCTTCCCGCTCAGCACACCGGTAATCAGGATGGCTGCCGAAATAAGGAAGATCACGCCGAGCCACAGCAGGGATTTACGCGCCTGCTTGATCGGACCAGTAGATGACATCGTGAGGCTTTCTGGTTGTTCCGTCTCCCTCGCGGGGACGAAGATTCCGCGGAAAACCCGAAGCCGGCCTCATTTCCCCCGCGGGGGTCCTGGGCTGCTCCGGGCCGCTTGGTGAAGGTCGGTCGAGGCCGGGTCGCTCACCAGCGGGCCGGTGGCCCGCAGTAAACCGGCCGCCGTTCACTGCTAAGGACGGGCAGGCGGCGCCCGAAGGCACTGCCTCTAGGCCTTGGGGCCGTTGTCCTCGTTGTTGAGGCGACGCAGGGTCTCCTCCGGGGTTTCGGTCTCCGCGTTCTCGGCCTTCTCGGCCTGTTCGCCGGTCAGCGACGACGCGTCGTTAGGCACCTCGACGGCGGCGGCCTGCTCGGGGGCCACAACCTTGGCGACCACCTGGGAGTGCACGGTGACGAAGCTGCCCGGGGAAACCTCCAGGACGATCTTGTTTTCATCGGTGTCGATGCTCGAGATGGTGCCAAAGAGACCGAACTGGGTCATTACCTCTGCGCCAACGGCGAGGTTGGAGCGGATTTCCTCCTGCGCCTTGGCTGCCTTCTTGCGGCCACGCATCATCATGAAGATCAGCAGGCCGAAGGCGGCGAGCATGATCAACATGGTCGGGTCGAACGGGGCCGGGCCGCCGGCAGCGGCTTGGGCCAAAACGTTTTCGGTCACGTGAAAATACCTGTTTCTAAGTCATGGTCAACGACGCGCACAATCGCAATTGCGCAGCCGGTGGGCTTATCCATACTATAGGGAGTTTTCGGCCAAACCCCGACCAAGGGGACGATTTGGCCTGCGAATGTCCTCTGAATCCACGTGCGCGCCGCAACTTGGCGTTGACCGGCTGTTATTCGTCGTCGTCCACGTCGAGCTCAAAGCTGGGCTGACCGGCGAAGATGGCGTCCGCGGGCATGCGCAACCCCAGGTGGTTCCAGGCCTCGGCCGTGGCGATGCGGCCGCGCGGGGTGCGCCCGAGCAGGCCCTCGCGGACCAGGAACGGTTCGGCGACGGTCTCCACCGTCTCGGTCTCCTCGCCCACGGCGATGGCCAGGGTGGACAGGCCCACCGGTCCCCCGCCGAACTTGGTGCACAGGGCGTGCAGGACCGCGCGGTCCAGCCGGTCCAGCCCGCGGGCGTCGACCTCGTACATGTCCAGGGCCGCGGAGGCGGCGCGCGCGTCGATGCTTTCGAGCCGGTTCACCAGCGCCCAGTCGCGCACGCGGCGCAGCAGCCGGTTGGCGATGCGAGGGGTGCCGCGTGAACGGCCGGCGATCTCGGAGAATGCGGCGGAGTTGACCGACAGCGAGAGCATCATCGCCGAGCGGCGCAGCACCAGCTCGAGTTCCTCGACGCTGTAGAACTCCAGGTGCCCGGTGAAGCCGAACCTGTCCCGCAGCGGCCCGGGCAGCAGGCCGGCGCGGGTGGTGGCCCCGACGAGGGTGAAGGGCGGGAGCTCCAGCGGGATGGCCGTCGCGCCGGCACCCTTGCCCACGATGATGTCGACCCGGAAGTCCTCCATGGCCATGTAGAGCATTTCCTCGGCCGGGCGGCTCATCCGGTGGATCTCGTCCAGGAAGAGCACCTCCCCCTCGGTCAGCGAGGAGAGGATGGCGGCCAGGTCGCCGGCGTGCTGGATGGCCGGGCCGGAGCTGATGCGCAGCGGCGCGTTCATCTCGGCGGCAATGATCATCGACAGCGTGGTCTTGCCCAGGCCCGGGGGGCCCGAGAGCAGGACATGGTCCGCGGTGCGTTCGCGGATCTTGGATGCCTCGAGCACGAGGGACAGCTGCTGGCGCACCCGCGCCTGGCCGACGAAGTCGTCGAGGTTCTTCGGGCGCAACGCGGCCTCGAGCACCCGTTCCTCGGGCTCGGGGCCGGCATTGGTCAGGGCGCCGGTTTCGGTCATGTCCTACTCCTAGTTTCCGGGCCGGTTCCCGCGCCCCAGGGAACGCAGCACCGCCCGCAGGATTTCCGGCACGCTGCCGCTTGCAACAATTTGCGGGTCGTTCTTGGCCAGTGCGTCCAGGGCCTTGACCGCGTCCTTCTCCGTCCAGCCCAAGCCCGTCAGCGCCTCGAGGACCTGTGGTTCCCAAGACCGGGCGGCAAGGGGACTGCCCGCGGGCACCGCGGCGCCGGTGGGGACGAGCTTGCCGTTGAGTTCCAGCACGATGCGCTCGGCGCCCTTGGGCCCGATGCCCGAGACCTTGGTGAAGGCCTTGGTGTCCTTGGTGCTCGCCGCAATGCGGACCTCTTCGGGGGTGTGCACCGAGAGGATCGCCAGGCCGGTGCGCGGGCCGATGCCCGAGACCCCGGTCAGCACCTCGAAGACCTCGCGTTCGTCCCCGCTGGCAAAGCCGAAGAGCGTCATCGAGTCCTCGCGGACCACCATGGAGGTATGGACCAGCGCCTCGCGGCCCACCTGCAAGGTGGCCAGCGTCTGCGGGGTGGCTTGGATCAGCATGCCGAAGCCGCCGACCTCAATGACCGCATTGTTCAGGTTGACCTGTTGCGGCACTCCTCGCAGCATACTGATCATGTGGGTATTCCTCCGTGGTACCGGGCTGCGCGGTGGTTCCCGAACACGCAAGCCATGCGAATATATCTACGAACAGCTTACAGGTTCGGAGGGCGCCTCCCGCGGAGGCGCCGCCTTCCGGGTTACCGGGCCTTGACCGAGCGGGCCTTGGCTTCGGCGGCGATCCATGCGCGCTGGGCGGGGGTCAGCCCCGAAGATCCGCCTGCGGGTCGCGAGCCCGAGGCGGAGGCAGCGGCGCCGGCGGCGCCGAATGCGGCACCGCGCCAGCCGTGCGTAATGGCCAGGGCCGCGGCATCGGCCGCGTCGGCGGGCGACGGAGGCGCGTCAAGGCGCAGGATCTTGGCCACCATCTTGCCCACCGCGTCCTTGTTGGCTCCTCCGGAGCCGGTCACCGCGGCCTTGACCTCGGTGGGGGTGTGGAGGGCGACCGGGATGTTGCGGCGGGCCGCGGCAACGATGACGACTCCCGAGGCCTGGGCGGTGCCCATCACGGTGCTCACGTTCAGTTGGCTGAAGACCCGTTCAAGGGCCACTACGTCGGGCTTGTGCTCGTCGAGCCAGGCATCGATGCCGTCGGCGATGGCGAGCAGGCGCGCATCCAGCGGGGTGCCCGGCGGGGTGCCCACGACGCGCACGTCGATGAGCGTTGCCCGGCGGTTGGGTTCGACGTCGACCACGGCCAGACCGCAACGGGTCAGTCCGGGGTCGACGCCAACCACTCTCAAGGGCATGGAAGAGGACTAGTCCTGTTCGAGTTCTGCCATGACCTCGGCACTGATGTCGGCGTTCGAGTAAACGTTCTGGACGTCGTCCAGTTCCTCGAGCGCGTCGGCCAGCTTCAGGAACTTGCGGGCCGAATCGGCATCCAGCTGCACCTGCATGGAGGGAACGAATTCGATTTCGTCGCTCTCGTAGGCGATGCCGGCTTCCTCGAGTGCCGCAACAATGGCGCGCAGGTCGGTGGGCTCGGAGTGGATCTCGAAGGATTCCCCGGCTTCCTTGACCTCGTCGGCGCCCGCGTCGAGCACTGCCATCAGCACGTCGTCCTCGGTCAGGCCGTTCTTCGGCAGGCCCACGACGCCCTTGCGGGCGAACATGTAGGCAACGGAACCCGGATCGGCGATCGATCCGCCGTTGCGGGTGATCCCCAGGCGGACCTCGGAGGCCGCGCGGTTCTTGTTGTCGGTCAGGCACTCAATGAGCAATGCCGAACCCTGCGGGCCGCGAGCCTCGTAGAGGATCTCGGTGTAGTCGATGACCTCGCCGGTCAGGCCGGCGCCGCGCTTGATGGCACGGTCGATGTTGTCGCTGGGCACCGAGGTCTTCTTGGCCTTGGACACCGCGAGTTCGAGGCCCGGGTTTCCGGCCAGGTCGGCGCCGCCCGCGCGGGCGGCGACCTCGATGTTCTTGATCAGCTTGGCGAAGGACTTGGCACGCCTGCTGTCGAGGATAGCCTTCTTGTGTTTGGTGGTAGCCCATTTGGAGTGGCCGGACATGCTTACGCGTCTCCTCTGATCATTTGAATAAAGAGTTCGTGGATCCGACGCTCTCCGCCCACCTCTGGGTGGAAGGAGGTCGCCAGCAATTTTCCCGAACGTACTGCAACAATTCTATCCACCCGAAGCCCATCCGCGCCCAAGGGCGTGTTTTCGGCGGGGACCTTGGCCAGTACCTGCACCGATTCGCCCACGCTTTCGACCCACGGTGCACGGATGAATGCCGCCCGCACCGGTGCTGTCTCCCGGTTCGGGTCCTGGCTGGGAAGGGACTCGAGCCCGCGGATCGCCAGGTCCACCTCGAAGGAGTCGACCTGGCGCCCGAAGGCGTTGCGTTTGACCACCATATCGATTCCCCCGAAACTTTGCTGGGGTTCGCCCTTGAGGTTGCTCGTCGGGTCGGCGATGGTGTCGGCCAGCATGATCATTCCGGCACACGACCCGTAGACCGGGAAACCGTCGGCGATCCTGGCCTTGAGCACCTCGGCCACGCCGTACATGCGCGAGAGCTTGTCGATCACCGTTGATTCGCCGCCGGGAATGACCAACCCGTCAAGTTCGGCGAGCTCGCCAGGGCTCTTGACCGGCAGGGCCTGTGCGCCCAGCGATTCGAGTGCGGCCAGGTGTTCGCGTACATCCCCTTGCAGGGCAAGAACCCCAATTCGTGGCGCCATCGTGGATCACTTTCTAGTCTCGTGGAAATGAATGGTGGGTGCCCGGCGCACCGCGATGGAGCGCGTGGACAGCTCAGCGTAAACCCGGGCGGCCTTCCGGCAATATTTTGATGACGCTCTCGGGCGCGTCGGACAACTACGGCTGTGGCGACGACCACATTTTCGCACCACCGGTGCGTGCGTTCATGGAGTTCACGGTGTCGGTGGTGCGCTTGAGCGAGGCGCCGTCCTGCTGCTTGGTGGTGCAGGGTTCCCCGTCGGCGGCGGGCAGCGCGCACCACCGCAGCGGGTCCTGCTTCATGATGTGCGGTGCCCACGCCAGTTCACCGGGACTCCAGCTTTTCCCGGTGCGCACGAATTGCATTTTCACCGTCAGGCCCTCTTGGTTCAGCACCGTCCTGGTTGCATGCTTGGCCACCGAATTCCCCAGGCCATAGACGATCCAGGTGCCCTGGTGCTTCTCGATCGGCAACACCGAGTGGGTGTGGTGGGAGTAGACGAAATCGAATTCCCCGCTGTCGGCCAGCGAGCGATTCAGGGTGATTTGGGATGCGGTGGGCTCGCTGCTGTATTCGGCACCGTCGTGGAGCGCCGCCATTACGATGTCGGCGCCCGCCGCACGTGCGGCCTTCGCCCGGGCAACCAGCGAGGACCTGGCGATGTCGTCCACCCGCCACGATGCATCCTCCGCCACCCCGTTGAGCGAGTAGGTGCCGGCAATGACGGCGACGCTTGCGGTGCCGACCTCCACCAACAACGGTTTCGCGGAGTCCGCGGCCCTGCGGTAGGAGCCGGTGGAGACCAGCCCCGCCGCATCGAGTGCGTCCAGGGTGCGCTTGACCCCTGGCACGCCGGCGTCCATGGAGTGGTTGCTGGCGGTGGTGCAGCCGTCGTAGCCGACGTCCTTCAGGGCGGGGATGACCGCTGGCGGAACGCTGAACATGGGGTATCCCTTGAACGGCCCGCCCGGGGCCGCGACCGGGGTTTCCAGGTTGCACAGCGCCAGGTCGCTGTCCGCAAGGTACGGTTCGATGCCGGCCAGCAGCGGCCCGAAGTCCATCGAGCCCTTCCCGTCCTTCTCCGCCTGGTCCCACAGGGCCGGGTGCAGCAGGATGTCGCCGGCCACGGCCACCTCGATGCACTCATCCCCCGGGCAACCAGGGTCCTTCGGGGACGTCGACGCGGCATTGGTTGGGGTCCCCGGCGCGCTCGCAGCTGCGGTTGGTGCTGCCTGGCCGGTGGGCGCGGGGAGGCTTGAAGCCGTCGCCGCGGTGCTTCCGGAGGGCCTTGGCGACGGCGGCGCGGGGGCGCAGGCACCCAACGCGGCGACGAGCAGCAACGCCGCGCAAAGGGCTGCGCTTCTTCGGACAACGGTGCCGCGCACGAATCGATGAGACATAGCCAAAAGCCTAACCCTGCGCCGGTTCTTGCGGCGCGGGAAACAGACAGCACCGCGGGCTTATGACAGGGTTAACATCATGCATAATCCGTTGCTTGAGCGAAGCACCTTGCCGTTTGAATTCCCAGATTATTCAGCCCTGGAAGCTCCCCACTACCTGGACGCGGTCCGGCACGGCGTGGACGGTCAGCTGGAGGAACTCCGGGCCATCGCACAAAACACCGAGGCACCGACCTTCGAGAACACCTTCGTGGCCATGGAGCGCAGCGGCGCACTGCTGCGCCGGTCCCTGATGGCGTACTGGACGGTGTTCTCGGCACACGGCACCGATGAGTTGCGCGAGATCGACCCCGAGCTTCAGGCGCTGGTCTCGGCGCACCAAGATGCTATCCACCTGGACAAAGAGCTTTTCGCCCGGTTGGTCTCCCTGGACGCCGCCGGGCTGGCGGGCGAAGATGCCCGGCTGGTCGCCGAGACCCTGCGCACCTTCCGTGCCGCCGGCGCCGAACTCGACGAGGCCAGCAAGGCACGGCTGCGTGCCCTGAACAGCGAGATCACCGACCTCTCCAGCGAATACTCGCGCAGGTTGCTGGGCGCCATGAACGAGGCGGCCGTGCACTTTGCCGATGCCGCGGAACTGGAAGGGCTCAGCGACGGGGAACTTGCCTCAGCGACCGATTCGGCCCTGGCCGCCGGCCACGCCGACGGCTACCTGCTGACCTTGGTGCTGCCCACCTCGCAGCCCTTGCTGGAGCGGCTTGTGCGTTCCGAATCCCGCCGCCGGCTCTTTGAGGCTTCGGTGAACCGCGGGCTGGAGGGAGAGAACCGGACCTTTGAGCTGGCGGCCCGGATGGCGTCGCTGCGTTCGACCCGGGCCCGGCTGCTGGGCCACAAAACGCACGCCGACGTGGTGTTGCAGGAGGCCACCGCCCCGGGCCCGGACGCGGTGCGTAGCCGGCTGGCCGAACTCATCCCCCCGGCAGTGGCAAATGCCCGCGCCGAGGCGAAGGAGCTGGAAAAGATCTCCGGCTCCCCCATCATGCCCTGGGACTGGGCCTACTACTCGGCGGCCGTGGCGCGCGAACGCCACTCGCTGGACACCGGGGCGCTGCGCGAATACTTCGAGCTCGATGCGGTGATCGAGCGCGGCGTGTTCGCCGCCGCCACCCGGCTGTACGGTCTGGGCTTCACCGAGCGCTTCGACTTGCCGACCTACCACCCCGACGTGCGCACCTGGGAGGTCTTCAACGAGGACGGGTCGAGCCTCGGCCTGTTCCTGGGCGACTACTTTGCCCGCTCCACCAAGGCCGGCGGCGCGTGGATGAACTCCATCCGCGAATCCGCGTCGCTGCTGGGCGAGCTTCCGGTGGTCACCAACACCCTGAACATTCCCAAGCCAGCGGCGGGCGAGCCTGCCCTGGTGAGCCTGGACGAGGTCAACACGCTTTTCCACGAGTTCGGGCACGCGCTGCACGGGCTCTTCTCCAATGGCGCCTACCCGTCGCTGGCCGGCACCAGCGTCCCGCGGGACTTTGTCGAATACCCCTCGCAGGTCAACGAGATGTGGGCCCTGCACGCCGAGGTGCTGCCAGGCTATGCGGCACACACCCGCACCGGGGACCCGCTGCCCGACGGCATGGTCGAGGCGCTGGATGCCGCTGCCCTGTGGGGCGAGGGCTTTGCCACCACCGAGTACCTCTCCGCCGCCGTCCTGGACCTGGCCTGGCATTCGCTCACCGACGGCGAACTCATCGCGGATCCGCTCGCATTCGAGCAGCGGGCGCTCACCGAGGCCGGATTGATCCCGGACCTGGTCCCCTCGCGCTACCGCACCGGGTACTTCAAGCATATTTTCGACGGCGGATACTCGGCCGGGTACTACTCCTACATCTGGTCCGAGGTGCTCGACGCCGACACCGTTGAATGGTTCACCGAGAACGGCGGGCCGAAGCGGGAGAACGGGGAAAGGTTCCGCACCGAGCTGCTCTCGCGCGGCAACACGCGGGACCCGCTGGAGTCCTATGAGATCTTCCGCGGCCGCCCGGCACTGATCGAACCGTTGCTGCTTCGCCGCGGCCTGGCAAAGGAAATCAAAGCGTGACAACCATTAGTTTTGCCCAGGAGGCGCTCTCCCACTGGCACCAGGCGGTAGCCATTGCCACGGGCGGCAAGCTGTTCACCACGCACGGATGTTCGTGGGCCTGGCAGCCGGCCCGCGCGCGGCTGGTATTGCTCTTCCCCGCCCACGCGCAGGAAGCCGGGCTGCGCCCGGGCCTGGCCGAGGGAACCCGCCTCGGTGCACGCCGCGTGGATGCCTGGGTCAATTCCGGTGCACCCTCGGGCCCGCTCGAGGCCGCAGGATTCTCCGATGCCGCACAGATTTCCTGGCATGCCGGGGAACTGGTGGGACCCGAGGAGCCTTGGGACGGGCGCGTGCGCCTGGGAACGGACATCCCCGAGGCCGTCGGTCCCGATGCCAAGGAACTCCAGGTCGCCAACCTGTGGCGCGATCCGGCCACTGCGGGCCTTAGCGCCGGACACCCGGCGTTGCGCCGTGTAGAACAGGCCACAGCCCGCACCCTCGAGGGTGATCTGGTGGGCCGCGCCTTTGCCCAGCAGGCATTCGGCGGACAATTGGCCATCCACGGACTGGCTGTCTCGCCCGCGCATCGCAGGCTTGGCATTGGATCGGCCCTGCTCAACGGGCTGGCCCGCGGCATGGTCAACCCGCTGGGGCTGGACGAGGAATCAAGCATCGAACTCATCGCCGCCGCGTCGCCGCGTTCGGCACCGTTCTTCGAAGCCAACGGGATGCGCCTGTTAGGCCGGGGACGGCACCTGGTACTGCGATGACATCCAGCCTCGACAAGTGGTACACGAAGAACCGCACCGGGCGCAACACATGGGCCCGGAGTCGTTCTTCGTGTACCGCTGCGGCGGGACTCAGAGACGTCTGCTCGGTGACGAGGCCAATGCGCCGATGGGCTGCCGCAAGATGGCCTTTCATCCGGGAGAAACCGGGGTTTGGGAGCGGGCGTCACCTTCACAGGTGTTTAAGCTTTGCAAGGTGCAATCCCGCGTTCGTTTCTCGAGGAGCCCCATCGCTTCCGGCTCATCACTGACACCACCTTCGCCTGCCAGGACTTGAGAGGAATCCGCGAAATTCTCGGCGGCCGGAATATGGAGCAGGAGTTCATCCGCCCGTACTTCGTGGGCCAACCGAAAAGTCGATCGACCGCACTGCACCTGGTCCAACGAATGTATCTTTGCGTACTCCCGCACATCGAACCCAGACGGCACAGCTGTCCCAGTCAAACTGGCTTGACCACCACCACACCCCAGACAGAACCTAACTCAGCATCGGCGGCACGGGGCTGGCCGATTAATTGGACCACGTCGGCAACAGCAAAAAGACCTCGATGGAATCGATCCCCTTCTTGCCGCAAGAAAGCGCCTTCACAACAAGGCCTGGGGCACTCGCGAGCAATTTTGCGAATCGCATTCGTATACCAAATGTCCCGACCTTCCACCTCAGCATCCGCAATTGTGCCATGAGCGGTTGGTCCCAATAAATATCGAGTCTTGAAGAACCGAGAACCCTTCCGTCGCGGCCGAACCGAAGCTGTCACCGATCCGTTCAAGCGTTAAGAAACAAAAAACACCGGACCCGATTTTCCGTATTCACGTTCCTCAGAGATTCCGTCATGCGGCCACCAGGAAAATGATCGATAACTGTCTAGTTTCAAAGCAGGAAACTTTTCAAACCCCGTCTTGACAATATCCAAGTCGCCTTGAAAAATCAGCTGTCTCCCGCCTTCAAGCTCAATCCTCAGACCATTTGCCGTATCCTCAGCAAGCGTTAGCGCAAAGAGAGAATCGAAAGGTCGCCCGTACCAACCGTCCGGCAGGACCAAACTGGCTCTTCTATGCTTTGAAAAGTAGCCCTCAACCTTTTTGGCTGGTGATCTTAAAATCATCGTACGCACCGAGTCGTCAGGAACTGTACCGTCAATCTACAGATGGTCATCCCCTCTCTGCAGGGTGTTCTCGTCGTCTCATTCCTTGGTTATCGCCCGGATTCATGGTGCTCGATGCACACCTCGCTACAGCTCCCCAAATGACCACACTGAAACGCTCCATCCAATTGATCCGGCAATTGACATGGCCGCTTTGGAAATCTTCCCAACTTGAAACTCATAGCGGCTATCAGGCTTGAGATTCTCTGCCACGGATTTCCAATTTTCGGATGTCACTCCGTCCGAGAATCTAAGTTGGCCACACTCTTGTGTTTTGATTAGGATGGAAGTACCTGTGCGAGGACCGATCTCTTCTTCGACACTGGAAACGGTGCACACTATAGAGTCCAGATTATTCCGGTCAAACGCGAATAATGCCGGCAATCCCACTATAATGAATAGTCCAAGAAGTACGATCATTCCCAAAATCGAGAAGAACGTTATCTTGCTCGTCACACTTGGTCGCTCACCGCGCCTGGAAGGGTTGACCACTTTCCCTCATTTCGTAATAACCATCTTGAAGTAAACCGTCCTTTGGTTCTTTCCTTCCAGTTCTTATTGGATAACTCATTTACGATTTCCTGCCTTCCGATCGCGCAAATTCAAGAACTTCTATGCCCAAGACCGAACCGAAGGACCAAAAATCCGCTACCTGACGTGAGGCAGAACCAAAAGCTCTCGGGATTTTTCTGACTGACCGGCATTTGCTAACTTATCGGCTCGCTGAAGTAGCTTTTGACCGATCGAAGCGACAAATCTGATTCGCCTGAGAGGCGTGCCTCCCTAGCGAGTTTCAGTTCCTCACCCAATGAGGTAAGCAAATTTTCAATCTTCACGGTCATTACTCCATTCTAGTTAGAACACTCGGATCAGGAACATAGTACTGAATTCCTCCACCTGGATAGCCGAAGTTGGGCCCAACACGTCCAGAGATATACGTGGATCCATCGGACAGCTTAAATTGCCCCAGATTCTCCATGGTATTCACCGAAGGTAAAGCCAAATCAGTTCTAGTCGCAGGCAAGCTAGGTGTGATTTAACGACCGAAAGCTTCAGATCCGCCGCCGTAAAATCTCAAGCCATACTCGTGAGAGCCTGCCACATCGAGCGATATTGTTCCAGAAGAAAAGGATTGCAAAGATTCCCGTCTGAACTGACGTGGAAATGCAATACTCTGCAGCCATGCGGACGCGTCCTGCACACCCGCATAGGGGTTAGGTGCCAAGTCGTGGAGTTTGGCTCCAGGCCCGCAACCTCTAGCCCGCCACCGCCGGCAGCACACCAACAGGGCCCGGCACTGGAAGCGCTCTGACGCTTCTCGCACGGGATCGAAAGTGTGCCCGGCGGATCAGTCACGGACCATGACGGGGGTCGATGGGTCATCATCCCCGTTCTTGACCGTGGGGATCGGCGGTGTGGCTGCCAAAACGGTAGATCCATCTCAGTCAGATGGCCACCGGCGGAATCGTCCGCCGGCTAAGGGCCCACTCCATGGCTGACCATGGTGTCTCTCAGCGTTCAGGGCACCAGCCGGTAATCCTGTACCGACGGAGTTCGGTCCAAGATTCCCTCCATGATGACCCGGGAGAACCAGCCAATATCAAACTCATACTCATCACCGGCCTTGAAGGACGCCGCAACCTCTTCCTGATTTTTGAAGGTGACTCCAGGGGACACGTAGATATCCCCGCAATTCGCCGTGTTGACCAACACCCCTGCCGTCGACGACGAACCCCTCAAGCCTCCCGAGCTCGTCTCCGGCTCCGCGGACACCACCTCGCATTGAATAGTCTCGACGTCAATCGACGCCCACAGCGGGATAAACAGGACGCCCACACCGCCAATCATCATGAAAATTCCAAACACTCTCCAGAACCACTTGGATCCTTGCCCGCTCGCCTTTTGAGCCGGCTTCTCGCTGGTCATCGAAATCCCCCCCACTAATCGTTTCCCCAGCCACTTGAACGACGCCCACTCAACAAAGCGCCCGATGCGGCACGAACCAGAGCCAACCCGACCTGCCGTTAGCAGGTCATGATCCATTCCCGACCACGGACTCCTAAATACGTCTTGCGCCACGGATCTTGCGGCCAAGGTCTTATCGTTTCCCGCGATATCCTCTGGACTCAAACTCAATCGATCTTTGAATACGAATAAACCGTAGCCCTCACATCGAAGACGTCGAAAAATGGGCGCAAAGACTCTTCGGCCGCACCAAACTGGAAAATGAAAGATCCGCCCTCAGACAATTCGGCAGCTACTTCAACTCGGTTCGACTTGTTGATACCAAATGTCATCGCCAGTGGACCGCAGTCTGATGTTTCGATCATGACTTGCGAAAACGAGGTGGCCCCACGGCCACCACCACTTGCAGCCTTTTCCCCATCGGCACCGGTCACGATACATTCAATCGCCACCTGGTGGGTCTTGTCATATTCGGTCATCACGAACGAACCGAAAATACCTAATACCCCAACGACTACGACGACAAGCATGCCTGCCAAAGCAAGAATCCGGCCCATCATCACCCGTCGTCGCGATTGCGGCGGAACGCGTCTCCCCCAAGCGTCCCTCTCGGGTTCATCATCTCCAGGTTGTTCTCGTCGGCTCATTTCTTGATTATCTCCCAAACTCATGGCGCGCAATGGATAGCGGCTGCTGGTCCCTTTGCGCCCGATGCCAAGCCCTGCAAGAAGGCTGACGAATATGCTTGCCGGCTGGTGTTGCTTGCGGGGCGGAAATGCTCGTTTATCAAGCCTTGAAGTCCTCCAAAAACACAGTTTACTGATTCGCTAATGCCTGTTGTCCAGCACGGAACGTTCGGTGCGATCAAAGGTGGCTTCCATCCATCCGGATACCTTGGAGTGATCGGCAGTTCCCATGCGCAGTACGCGCTCGGAGCCCCTTTGCAACAGGTTGTAGGGGGCTCGAGTCCGAGCGGGTGACCCGACCATGTCGTGCTGGTTCGCGTCGAACAGCGCGACCACTTCCGGTGTTGGCGGTCGATCCCCACCCCGAAACTGGCAGCCCTCTTCAGTCCCTCGCCGGCCCGGCACCACTCGCTAACCCATTGCTCGAGCTCCCGCACTGGGCGTTCTTCCGCGTTGCACCCCCTGCTACGCGGCCGTCATCCATGTCGGCTTACGTGGACCACATCCGCACGCACTCGACGCAGCATCCGAGATGCGACGCAACCCGATGGCAAATCCCGTGCTCGGCCCAGCTCCAAGAAGCAAATCTTAGTGAGTGAGTCCACCAGTGGAAAACTCTTGATTTGCAGCAGAATTTTCGCTCTTGCTCATCGCGCCGATGATCCTACTGTTCCTTGATGTCTGGGCGTGAATGATCTCACCCTGCAACATACCCGCCTTCAACAAGAATTGACCGAGCCAAAACCGACTGGCCGATGATGCACGCCGATACTATGGTCGATCCAAGGATGTAGGTTCCCACTCGGGAGCCTCTGAGCATGTGATGAGCGCCTGGCTTCCTTAGGCCCCTAATTGACATGAAAAGCACGATGAGAATGGGGGACATTGCGATTTGCATCGCTATCCCGTTTCCGCTTCGATCATATTTGCCATCGTAGGGCAGTCGAGTGTCCCAAGGAACGTTTAGGAACGTAAAAACAGCCATCCCGACGCATAAAGATAATGCAATTATAGTGTAAATTGTCATGAATTTCGTAGATTTTTTCCCCAAGATCAGATCCTCTTAAGTGAGGCTATCCTGTGGATCTTCCATTCCTGAACCCGCATCATTCCTAGGTCTTACCACGGTTCCACCACTGTCACTCTCTTCATGAGTTGATCACCGAGGAATTTCGCGCTTTCAACAATAGTGCCCGCGTGGGCCCCGCCTTACGCAGCAAGGGAGTGCGCCGTCCAACTGGGGTTTGAGGCCAACCCTGATGCCCCCGGGGAAGTGTGTAAGCGCCGCGCCACAGCGCCGTCAAAGAGCATCTCGGTATAACTCCATGGTTCACCAGTTATCTCATGATCATTGAAACCACCACCCTGGCTCGCTCCTGGGCCAGCGCCCTGCCTAATGTACATAAGGGCCGTCTCGGCAGTTGCCTCGCGGGGTTGTCGGGACGCCGGATGGGCATGTCTGCGGTCGCCAACGGAATCGGCGGGGGTGCGATCAACACGGGAATGTACTACGGCACCGTTCCTCGCAAGGACTGGTCGATGCGGGACGCATTGGGAGCGTTGGTGAGCGAGGTCCTCGGCGGTGCGGCTGGTGTTCAAGATGGGTGCCTCGCGGGCCCACTGAAATGTGCAATGGCCGCCGCCACCCTCGCTGGGAGATCCTCACAGCTACCCGGCGACATAGACCCCACCGCCCCGGGCTTTCTGACCATCCCCTGGACCCGGTGCCCATCGGCCACGAGACCGCGCGGTCGCCAGGCCATGCCGAGGTCTGACCGAGACCCGGACCCGCTACGTCGGCACCGGCTTGGTCCTGCGCTACGCCTTTCGGGAACGGCTGTGCGCGTCGACACGAATTACTTCGACCCCGCCGTCCAAGTCCAGACCCTGGATCCAATGCCGACGAAGCGTCAAACGCCCGTTTTCAAGGAACTCTGCCGGAGCCTCACCGTGAAACACACCTGGTACCCGGGCATCGACCTGATCCTGCGACACGCCATCAGGGAAGGGTCCTGGGGGAGCCGATTTACATCGATTCAAACCATCGACGCTCAGACCCCTAAATCACTTCACCCCGCAAGGTATCCCCCCTCGACGAGAATCCCCTCCGCAAAAACGAATTGAAAATAGACGCTTACCGCCATCAAAGCCGGCCCAAGAATATACAATCCGATTCTTAACCCTTTACGCATATGATGAGCGTCAGGCTTCTTGCCTGTTCGCCAAAAAATAACAATGAATATCGGGAATACAATCAAAGCAATCGGCATGGGAACTCCGGTTCCACTGCGGTTATACTTTCCATCGTAAGGCATCCTGGTATCCAATGGAACGTTCATGAAAACGAAAATTGCAACTAATATGCATATGACAAACGAAATAATACAAATAATGTCTACAAATTTCGAGGCCTTCCTTCCGAGTAGTAGATCCTGCTCAGTGAACTCAGTATCCGGATCCGGATCCTGCTTACCCGCACCCGCACCCGCACCATCATTTTTTGCTACCACGGCTCTATTCCTGTCCATCTATCAATAAGTTCTCCACCGACGAATTTCGCGCTCTCAACAATAGCGCCCGCGTGGGCCCCACCGTACGCAGCAAAGGAGTGCGTCATCCAACTCGGGTTCGAGCCCAAATTCGGGCCCAAATCTGAAGCGCCCGGGAACCGTGAAAGAAGCAGTCCACCAGCAATGTCGTAACCTTGTTCCATCCCGTCGTAATCTTCCCCCGTAATGGCATGGTCGAGGAACCCGCCGGCCCAGCTTCCCCCTCCGCCCGTAACGTATTGGGCAGCGCGCAGGATTCGACCTGTTGCGCGAGGGAAGAGATACCCGCCTTGGCCAGCGACCGCACCGCCGAGGAACCCGCCCGCAGCGGCTCCCAAACCGCCCCGCGTCGACCAATCCGTGCGAGGGGTGGTGCCGTAGTAAATGCCCGTGTTGACCGCACCTCCGCCGATGCCGTTGGAGACCGCAGACATGCCCATCTGCCGTCCCTGCAACCTCGCGATGTAGCCCCCAGCACTCGAACTGAAACGCGATACCCCCGAAGCCACCGAAGAACCAGCCCGCGAGGCAATCGCCGAGACGGCCGCACCCGCCCGGCTTGCCCCCGAAACCGCTGCAGAGCCGATGCGGCCCGCAGCCGGCAGCAACCGCGAGGTCACCGCGGTTCCGGCACGTCCGACTCCGGAAGCGACAAGGCCACCCACCCGGCCGGCCAAAGGGCCGGCGTACATCCCGACGGCTCCCGTCAGGGCCACCTGCCCCCAATTTACGCCGCCTGTCGTGGCCTTCTGAATGATCGTGTCCGCACCGGCACCGATCAACATCATGCCCGCCGGCCCCCCGACACCGGTCGCCATGAGCGCGCCGCCGGCAATCACCATCACACCCCCGGCGACATACGCCCCGTAGTCATTCAACCAATCCCCCACCGCGGAAACCGCACTGCGGCCGATCGATCCGTCGTAGGCCTTCAGCTCGGCGTCGGTCAGCGGAGTCAGCCCCGTCGGATCCATCGCATTCAGCGGATTATTGCCCGCATAGGCGTACGGGTTGCCGTCCCACCCGGCCCCCAGAACCGGCGCCAAGGGATCGGTCGACAGGAAACCGCGTACGGAAGGGTCATACGCACGAGCCCCCAGCCATTCCAACCCCGCAACCTCCAGCCCGCCACCGCCGGTCAGGCCGATACCCGCCGGCAACACACCTGCAGGCCCCTCGGCACCAGGCGTCGCACCCGAAAGGGAAGGAGCGCCGATGACAGCCCACGGATCGAGCTGATCCGTCGGACGCGCCGCACGCCACCCGTCGCTCGCCCACCGACCACCGAGACCGGTCACGCCACCGGGCAGGGACAGAACCTGCCCGCCGCCGATCCCGGCCAACGTCGGAACCGGGTTCGCCGTATCCCACCAGAGCTCGGCGCCGTCGACGCCTGCCAGCTCACCCAGGGCATCGACCCACAAGTTGTGCCGGGAGACCTCACCACCTTCCGAGGTCCGCAGGACAGTGCCCGCCAGGGAGCCGGTGGAACCCCAGGCATACTCGGTCCACGACCCATCCGGGGCGATCAACCGGCTCCGCCGGCCCAATCCGTCATGCACGTACTCGACCCGAGTCCCGTCGGGATCCGTCACCGCGAGCAACTGCCCCGCAACGTCGTACTCGTACACCCGCACTCCATCCGGCGTGCTCTCGCGCACCAGACGCCCGCCGGAATCGTACTCCCACCCCGAATGCGTGCTGGCGCCGCCACCCCGCGTGGTGTCGGCGGTGACCATCTGCCCGGCGCCGTCATACCCGTACCGCGTCACGTCCCCGGCACGCGTCAGTCCCGTGATCCGGCCCTCGGCATCCCGGCCGATCAGCGTCACATCCGTTGCGCCCGCACCGCTGCGGTCGGACCGGGTGTGCTCGGCCAGGTATCCGTTCCGGTAGACCCATTCCTGCACTAGGTCCCCCACCGTCGCGCACGTGATGCGCCCCGATGCATCGTGGGCGAACACCGCCGGGCCCAGCAGGGAGTTCTCCACGGCAACCACCTGGCCGGCGGCATCACGCGTGTACGCCGTCACCGTCCCCTGGGCGTCGGTGAACCGGACGCGGTTCCCATCCGCGTCGTACTCCCACGACAGGCCCGCACCGCCGCGGGTGCGACCCGTCAGCAGGCCCCGCCGGTCGAACGACAACTCATGCTCGACCGCCAGCCCGTTGGCACCCGAATAGTCGGTGACCACGACCCGGCGGCGGAGCAGGTCACGCTCGAGCGCGGAAACCAGCTCCCCGTCCACCGAGACGGAAACCTCTCGTCCGGCGGCATCGTAGGCCCAGGACGTGGTTTGCCCGTCCGGGTCCGTCCGGGACAGCAGCCGCCCCGCGGGGTCATATGTCGCGGTGCTCACCCGGCCCAGCGGATCGGACACCGACTCCACCTGGTCGGTGTCCGTATAGGTGCGCGTCACCACCCCGCCCACCGGATCGGTGACCCGCACCAAACGCCCGCGAACGTCGTATTCGAAGCGGGTCCGCCCGCCCACGCCGTTGACGGTCTCGGTCAGCTCCCCCGCCACGTTGTACTTGAACCGGCGCGTGCCGTTCCAGGAATCCTGCGAGAACGTCAGCCGCCCGGCCTTGTCGTACGCATACCGGGACACGCCCCGCCCGGGATTGCGGTGCAGCAAAAGACGCCCGCACGGATCGTATTCAAACCTCTCCACCTCACCGGTGGGCAGCGTGCGGGCGGCGACGCGCTGGTCGGCGTCGTAGGCCAACTCGGTGATGGCACCCAACGGGTCGGTGGTCCGCCACGGCCGACCACACGCATCATACTCGTACCGGGTCACGGCGCCCGTCGGGGAGGTGACCGAGGTGATTTTCCCGGCCACGTCGCGGCCCAACACCGTCAGCCCGCCCTCGCCGTCGACGAGCTCGACCGGGTTCCCCGCCGCGTCATAGGAGATAAGCTCCGCTGAGCCGTCCTCGGCCTCCACGCGCAGGGGGCGGCCATACTCGTCAAAGCGAATGGTCGAGGAGGCAAACGCCTCCGACAGCGTCGCCGTGCCGGTCTTGCGGTCGGTGCTGGAATCCGTGCGGACGCCCGTCGGGTCAACGACCGCGGTCAAATTGCCGAGAGAGTCGTATTCCCGCGCCCAGTCATGGCCGGCGGGATCCTTGATGCCGACCAGGCGGGAAAGATCGTCGTGGACAAAGCCCCACCGGGCACCGTCCGGCAACACCGTGCCGGTCACGTTGCCCAGCTCATCGAAGATCCGCTCGACACTGCGGCCCAACGCGTCCACCGTCCGGGCCAGTTCGCCGTTGGCAGCGTATTGAAGCTCGGTCCTCCCGCCATCGGGGGCGACGGACGCGGTGATCCGCCCCGACTGGTCGTGTTCAAAGGCCCAGACGCCGCCGTCCGGGCTCTCGCGCCGCACCAGGGCACCCGAGGCGTCGTAGGTGAAACGGGTCTGCGCGCCGGAGGGGCTGATCGCCGCGACGGGACGGCCCGCGCCGTCGCGAACGATCCGCGCGAGATCGCCGACCGCGTTGCGGGTCGCGACGAGGTCGCCGAACCCGTCGTACTCGAACCCGATCTCGACCCCGACAGGGTCGATGACCCGGGCCAGCAGCCCGTTGCGCCAGTCCAGCTCGGTGCGCCCGCCCAACGCGTCGATCATCGCCGACGGATCGCGGCAGATGTCGTCGGCATATTCGTACGCCACGACGGCGCCGGATGCCGTCACGAGGGTGGTGATCCGGTCCTGTCCGTCCCACCCGTAGGTGAGGTCGGCGCCCTCCGGAGTCACTGTCCGGATCCGCCGGCCTCTCTCGTCGTAGGCGTGGACGGTGACAGACCCGTCGCGCTCGGTGAAGGAGACGAGGTTCCCGTGGGTGTCATACGCCATGGACTGGCGCCGGTCATCGCTGTCCAGGACGCCGACCAAGCGGCCCCTGGCGTCGGCGATCCACGCGTTCGAACGCGACCCGTCCTCGTCGGAGACGGCCGTGACGCGGCCGGGCAGGTACGCGAAGCGTGTGCGGCGCCCGTGTTGGGTCACCTGCAGGGCAACCCTGCCGTGTTCGTCATAGGTGTTCTCGGCCTCGAGGACGCCCGCGGCCGAAACCACGGCGTCGATCAGGCCTTAGTCGTTCCATCGGTACGTACGTGCGCCCCGCTCCGTTGCCACGGATGTCAACCGGCCGGCGGAGTCGTACCCGTACTCGAGGCGCCGCCCGTCCGAGGCCCTGACCACGGCGACAAGTCCGTCGGCATAGTCGACCTCGAGGAATCTGCCCCGCACCTGCGCCAGCCGCGTCATCCTCCCGGTGCCGGCAGCCTCACGCCCATCAGTGGCTCCGAACCCTAGAAGTCGCCGCCCGGATAGACACCCTCAGATAGGGTGAAGCACGGCGAACCGGATGCGATTCGAACCTCTCCCGGACCATCCTTGACGATGATGTAGTTTTCCGAGGTGTCAGGTGAGCGTAGCTGCACGCGATAGTCCCCAACGATATCGGGGCCCGTCTTTAATATTGAAGCGGCTGTCCTGGAAATTGGCTTCAATCGCCTTCACGAGAGGCTCTGGGTCGGTCCCCGCACTCAAAGTGACTGCGGTTGAACCTTTCCAGCGATGTTGGGCTTCACCGCATTCGAACAGGATACCGTTGGCCTTCTGCTCGATCTTGACCACTTTCTCTTCGGGAATCAGCTTGGCGATTTCCAGTTCCATGGCCTGCGATTGGGCCTTGGCCTCCTGCCACGTCAACTCGCTCTCCACTGCTTCCCCCTCTTCCGTTGTCGTCGAGCTGGTCGGGTCCTCAGACGGGTTACCGGGCATGCACCCGCTGAGACTCACCATCAGCACCACCGCAGCGATGGCTACGAATCGTGTCCGGATCACTTCATTACCTCCCTGAGCACGTCTTCGAGAACATTCCAATTGTCTAGGCTGTTGCTCGCGATGGGACTGTGATTGTCCATCGGGCAGCCTTCCGCAATTATTGCGGAAGGCTGGGCGAGCACCCGGAAGTGCGAGCCGCGATCGGCTTAACCGAAGTAGCACGCGGCGACCATCCTGTCGACGCTGCTGCCGATCTTGACTGGTTCGATGTCGACCCGCGCACCGCAGCAACCGAACTGCTCGACACCGTCGCAGCACTCACCGTCGTCCCCGAGGCGCAGAAGGAAAGCATCCAGGTCCTTAACGACCAGCCAACAGAACGCCTCCGAGTAACGCCACTGCACACGCCCCTCAATCGCGGCGAAGCCTAGAAATCGCCGCCCGGATAGATACCCTCAGATAGGGTGAAGCACGGCGAACCGGATGCGATTCGAACCTCTCCCGGACCATCCTTGACGATGATGTAATTTTCTGAAGTGTCCGGTGAACGTAGCTGTATCCGATAATTTCCAGTGACGCTGGTACTCGTCTTTATGTTGAATCGACTGTCCTGGTAGTGCGCTTCGATCTCTTTCACGAGTGGCTCTGGTTCAGTGCCCTCTGTCAATGTAACGGTGGTTGAACCTTTCCATAGATGTTGGGCCTCACCGCATTCGAATAGGATACCGGTGGCCTTCTGCTCGATCTTGACCATTTTGTCTTCGGGAATCAGATTGGCGATTTCCTGTTCCATGGCCTGCGATTGGGCCTTGGCCTTCTGCCATGTCAACTCGCTCTCCACAGCGCCTCCTTTCTTCGTTGTCGTCACGCTGGTCGGGTCTCCAGAATGATTATTTGGCATGCACCCACTGAGACCTACCATCAGCACCATCGCGGCGATGGCAGTGATTCTCACTCGATTCATTTCTCCACCAATTCCTTCACGTCTTCGAGTACTTCTTGGTTATCCTGATTCGTGGTCGCGATAAGATTGTGACTGTCTGTCGAACCGCCTTCGCCTTCAGACCTAGCGTAGTAATGATTCACGAAACCTTCTTGGGTGCTCGGTACCTTGCCGTCCCACACCAACCCTGTCCCCTGGGCCTTGAGTAGGGTGTCGTCCTCGTACACGAAATTCGAGTAGAGTGTCTCCGCATCGAGGACCCACTTGTCGTGCATCCCTGCCCCGGAGAGGGATACTGACTTCTCGTACTCGGCTCCAAAGATTTCGGAGCTCGTGAGGTTCTGGTACCCCCAGCTATGCCCGATCCCGACCTGCTCGGCGCCACGCAGGAGCGGATCGGATTGCATGCCCTTTTGGAAGCGTGCCGACTGTTCTCCGGATTCCAAGCCACGTTTTGGATCGTTCGCCTGGGCGAGGCCGAGAGCGCCTCGGCCGCCAGTACGCGTGTCTTCCCCCGGGAAGATCCCGTCCTTATATACAAAAGCCACCGTACCCGGGACTTCTCCCACCAGGTATCTGGAGAATCCTTGGGTTCCACCGTCGTAAAAACTCTTCAGGCTCGTATTCGTGCCCGGCACATAGGTGACCACCCTGCGCGTGTCCTGTCCCGGGGTGCCGATCATCTCTACGATCCGCGACTCGCCACGGTCATACAAGTACAGCTGCACGTCCCCGGACTGGACCGCCTTCAGGTACGCGATCTCCGAGGCGAGGAACGCCTCCCGTTTCTTGTCAATGACCGAGTTGCGGGCCGAGAACGTCCGTACTTCAACGAGGTCCTTTTCAGCCGCTTCAAGATCCGAGACCACCCCCAGCTGGTTCGCATACACCCGAGCCAAAGCGGGAACCCCATCCAAGGACCCGAACATCTTCGGTGCCGCCCCCAGCAACACCCGCTGCTGGACCGAGTACGCCTTCGCCGGGTGAAGCCCCTCCCCCGCGCCGGGACCGGCCGCATTCCCGCCGAGTCCGGCCCACCACCCAGAGACGAGTTCCGGAGGCATCCCTTCCAACGCCTGACCCCAGTCCTTCGTTGTTGTCCGTGCCTGCAACTGCCGTGGAGTGGCGGTGGAGAGGAACTTCAACAAGTTGATCCCGGACTCGTGTTCAAGGGCGACCGCCAGAGTCGTCGTAGACAACGACACCGTCCCCGCTAGTCCCGATCCGTGCCCAGCAACACGGAACGCGTCAGCTATTTGCCTCAGCTTCTCGGCATCTTCACGGTCATCCATACTAGAGCGAGCAGCCGCCACAGCGAACGTGCCAAAATGGCTCAAAACCCACGAGCACGAACCCTGGAACCGGCCCAGGGCCCCCACAACCTCTTGGTACACCCGACTCGCGGCAGCACCCTGACGAGCGAACAGTGCCGCCGCCCGCTCCAACGCGGCAGGCACAGCAGAACTTGTCCCCGCGCCCCCGTCTGTCGTCCACTCGTGAGGCTCAAAGCGTATCGATGCAATAGCAACCTCGGGGCGGCGCACCTGAGACTCGGCGAACCACTCAGGCACACCAAGCCCCAGAATCCGGGCCCAAAAAGTTTCCACACCGGGAACCAAGGCCTCGCCCTGGGAGAGAAACCATCGGGCCTTCTCCTGCTCGGCCTCCAATTCCCGGCGCGCTTCCTCGGCCCGGGCCTTCGCGAAACGAACCTGGCTCTTCACATCCGCAAGAGCCGAGACCAGGCTTTTTCGCGCCGCCGACTGCGCAGCGGAATTCCGCCGAAACGACTCGGCGAAAGGCCCCCGAAACTCCGCCAACGCCTCAGCCGTCACCGACGCCCGCGGCCCACGCTGCTCATCCAACACGGCTACCGCCTCATCGCATGCGGCGATCAGCCGATCAGCTGCACCCTCGTCAAAGTCCACGCAAACCCCCGTAATCCAACAACAAACCGGTCCTAGAACACCTACTGCGCGGCTACGCCCCGCCGCCTGCGGAGAAGATGTCCTGACTGATCTTCTGCAACTGCACGCGCAGTTGCTCAAGCTCCTGCTTCGCCTTGTCAAGCGCAGCCTTGGTCTCCGGCCACGTCGACCCGCGGAACTGCGCCGCCAACGGACCGTCCCAAACGTTCGGATCCGACAGAACCCTGCCCTGACCGTCCAACGCCGAGATCTGATCCGTCAGACCCCCGGTGACGATGCCCTGCACCTGCGCAATCGCACTCTTCGCCTGCTCGGTCGACAACACCCGTGACATGCCAAACTCCTTCAGATACCCAGCAACAATTAACCCCACTGTATTGACTAAATTCGGAAACTCCAAACTATGTATAAACGCCCGCATGTCGACGTCTCGGCATTGGTGACTCGACGGCAGCAACTCGTCTTAGCTTCCGCACGCGACCGCGCGCCCTTGGCTACCCGGGTCGTCATGGTTGGCGCGGACAGCAGTACTCAACTTTGGAAGGAAGCGGCTGACATGGCCGATACTGTCCGGAGACCTCGTCGCCGTCGAAGTTTCTAGCATCTTCGCGACCCGGATGATGCCGAGGCACCCATCGTTACCGTGTCGCGTAAAGGGCGACCGCCGTCGAGAAGGCGACGTTCAGCGAGTCGACGCCACCAATCATCGGTCTTCCTGACTCTGAGATTGACTGCCGTTGAGGTCCCAGTCAACAGCTCGTTTCCCTCTCGACTGGGGGTGACAACGTGCTCAAGGTTCGCATGGGCATGGCTAGGCTCTCCCAAACTCAGCACCAGAAGCGGCGATGCGATGGCGGAAGCCAGACTGGACCTCGCCGCGGCGATCACGACCCAAAAAGTGGCGCGGGCACCTACAAATGCCTAGTCCCCTCCGTCGGGCGGACAGAGTCATCCCCAGGTGCGACGGACGGGCAGCTTGGGTGACGCGTGCTGGGCCGCCTAAGGCGCGCCGCCGCTCAGGCAGCCTCGGAGTATGGAACAGCTGCGCCGGACCATGCATCGACGGCGCTCCGTTCCGTGGAGGTGCGGTATTCGAGGGATTGGCAAAGAGAACGGCACCGGGGCGCGATGGAAAAGTCCAACGGGCCCCGGTGCCGTTCTCCGGGATGAATCGCCCGCCCGCCGCGGGGGCGAAGGGCACGGATCACCGCTTGCGCTCCAACCTGAGGAAGAAGCGGGCGACCGTCCGGTCTTTACCAGCCGCGCTCGGCCAGGCGGTGCGGCGCCGGGATGTCGGAGACGTTGATGCCGACCATGGCCTCGCCCAGGCCGCGCGAGATCTTCGCCAGCTCGTCCGGGTCGTTGTAGAAGGTGGTGGCCTTGACCACGGCGGCGGCACGCTGTGCCGGGTTGCCTGACTTGAAGATGCCCGAGCCCACGAAGACACCGTCGGCGCCCAGCTGCATCATCATGGCTGCGTCGGCCGGGGTGGCGATGCCGCCGGCGGTGAAGAGCACGACCGGCAGCTTGCCGGTGGCCGCGATCTCCTTGACCAGTTCGTACGGGGCCTGCAGTTCCTTCGCGGCCACGTACAGCTCGTCCTTCGGAAGGGCAGCGAGCTTGGCGATCTCGGCGCGGATCTTGCGCATGTGCCCGGTGGCGTTGGAGACGTCGCCGGTGCCGGCCTCGCCCTTGGAGCGGATCATGGCAGCACCCTCGTTGATGCGGCGCAGTGCCTCACCGAGGTTGGTGGCGCCGCAGACGAAGGGGACCTTGAACGGCCACTTGTCGATGTGGTGCTCGTAGTCGGCCGGGGACAGGACCTCGGACTCGTCGATGTAGTCGACACCCAGGGACTGAAGGATCTGCGCCTCGACGAAGTGGCCGATGCGGGCCTTGGCCATGACCGGGATCGACACGGCATCGATGATGCTGTCGATCATGTCCGGGTCGCTCATGCGCGAGACGCCGCCCTGGGCGCGAATGTCGGCCGGGACGCGCTCGAGCGCCATGACGGCGACGGCGCCTGCGTCTTCGGCGATGCGGGCCTGTTCGGCGGTGACAACATCCATGATGACGCCGCCCTTGAGCATTTCCGCCATGCCGCGCTTGACGCGGTCGCTACCTACGGTAGTTGCGGGGGTCGAGACGCCTTCGTTTTCAGACACCTTGGTTTCCTTTCAATAAGGTGAGCAGTATGCGAATCATCGTAGGACGAGGACGTAACAAAGACCTCGGGCATGTCGTCACAATTCAAAACCGGTAGACAAGTCTCCTGGATTTTGGATGCTGCCCACCTTCAAGCAAAGCACCAAATACCGCTGGATCATAGGGTTTTGACGGCGGCCCACAGGAAACCCGCCGAGCGCAAGACCAAGTCCACTTCGGGACACTCGGCCCCGAAGTGCCGTGGGGCGTTCCCCGGAGGATTTCGGGACAAGTTTCCCCCGGCACCCGTGAATAGCTCGGTCCGGGCAGAGCGGCATTTTCCGCCGCGGGACTTAAATGAATGGACCGCCGTGCACACGCACGGCGGTCCATTCATGGATTTCCATTTACCCCTAGTCGACTTCCAGCCAACCGGCGGCCAGGTCTTCACGAATATCGCTCAAGGTGGCGGGGATCGCCTTGGTCTGGGCGATGATCGGGAAGAAGTTCCCGTCCCCCGCCCAGCGCGGCACGACATGCTGGTGCAGGTGCGCGGCGATGCCCGCTCCCCCGGTGACTCCCTGGTTCATGCCCAGGTTGAATCCGGTCGGACGGGAGACGTGGCGCAGCACCCGCATGGACTTCTGCGCCAGGGCCGCCATCTCCGCCGTTTCCTCCTCGGTGATGTCCGTGTAGTCCGGAACGTGCCGGTACGGGCAGATAAGCAGGTGCCCCGGGTTGTACGGGAAGAGGTTCAGGATCACATACGCGGTCTTGCCGCGGTGCAGGATCAGCGCATCCTCGTCACTGCGGGTCGGCCCGACACAGAACGGGCAGCTTTCCTCGCCCTTGTCCTGGTTCTGGCCGGCCTTGATGTAGGCCATGCGGTAGGGAGTCCACAGGCGCTGGAAGGAATCGGGCACCCCGGCGATCTCGAAATCGTCGGTGATGGCCGCGTCCTGTTCATCCTGCGAAATACTCTGCGGTGCTTCGATGGCGTGTTCGCGCGTGGACTCCCCCATGGACTCTAGGCTTCCCGGTTCTTCACCGCGGCGACAATGCGTGCCACCGCTTCGTCCACCGGCACACCGTTGTCGGTGCTGCCGTCGCGGAAGCGGAAGGACACGGCACCTGCCTCGGCATCCTCGCCGCCGGCGATGAGCACGAACGGGATCTTGTCCTTGGATGCGGTGCGGATCTTCTTCGGGAAACGGTCGCTGGAGATGTCGGCCTCGGCGCGGATGCCCGCGGCCTTGAGCTTGTCGATGACATCGAACATGTACTCGTTGAAGGCCTCGGCCACGGGGATGCCCACGACCTGCACCGGGGAGAGCCAAGCCGGGAAGGCGCCGGCATAGTGCTCGGTGAGCACGCCCATGAAGCGCTCCACGGAGCCGAAGAGGGCGCGGTGGATCATCACCGGGCGCTGGCGGGTGCCGTCGGCAGCCTGGTACTCGAGCTCGAAGCGCTCGGGCAGGTTGAAGTCCAGCTGGATGGTGGACATCTGCCAGGTGCGGCCCAGCGCGTCCTTGGCCTGGACGGAGATCTTCGGTCCGTAGAACGCAGCTCCCCCGGGATCCGGGACCAGCTGAAGGCCCGAGGCCTCGGCGACCTCGGCCAGGGTGCGGGTGGCCTCCTCCCAGATGGCGTCGTCGCCGACGAACTTTTCCGGGTTCTTGGTGGAGAGCTCCAGGTAGAAGTCGTCCAGCCCGTAGTCCTTGAGCAGCCCCAGCACGAAGTTCAGCGTCTCGGTGAGCTCGCCCTTCATCTGCTCCTTGGTGCAGTAGATGTGGGCGTCGTCCTGTGTCATGCCGCGCACGCGGGTCAGGCCGTGGACCACGCCGGACTTCTCGTAGCGGTAGACCGAGCCGAACTCGAACAGGCGCAGCGGCAGTTCGCGGTAGGAGCGTCCGCGGGAGCGGAAGATCAGGTTGTGCATGGGGCAGTTCATCGGCTTGAGGTAGTAGTCCTGGCCGGGCTTGCGCACCGTGCCGTCCTCGTTGAGCTCGGCGTCCACATGCATCGGGGGGAACATGCCGTCGCGGTACCAGTCCAGGTGCCCGGAGACCTCGTAGAGGTGGCCCTTGGTGATGTGCGGGGTGTAGACGAACTCGTAGCCGGCCTCGACGTGGCGGGCGCGCGAGTAGTCTTCCATCTCCTTGCGGATGATGCCGCCGCGCGGGTGGAACACCGGCAGGCCGGAGCCCAGCTCGTCCGGGAAGGAGAAGAGGTCAAGCTCGACGCCGAGCTTGCGGTGGTCTCGGCGTTCGGCCTCGGCGATGCGCTCCTGGTAGGCCTTCAGGGCATCCTTGGTCGGCCAGGCCGTGCCGTAGATGCGCTGCAGCTGCTGGTTGTCCTGGTTGCCCAGCCAGTAGGCGGCCGACGTGCGGGTCAGCGCGAAGGCGTTGGAGATCAGCTTGGTGTTGGGCAGGTGCGGGCCGCGGCACAAATCGCACCACACGGTGTCGCCGGACTTGCGGTCGACGTTGTCGTAGATGGTGATTTCGCCGGCGCCGACCTCGACGTTGACGCCCTCGCCGGCCGAATCGGCCTCGTTGGCCTTGTTCAGCAGCTCGAGCTTGTACGGCTCGTTGGCCATGGCCTTGCGGGCTTCGTCCTCGGTGACGACGCGGCGGGCGAACTTCTGGTTCTGGTTGACGATCTTGAGCATCATCTTCTCGAGGGTCTTCAAATCCTCGGGAGTGAACGGCTCGGCGACGTCGAAGTCGAAGTAGAAGCCGTCGGTGATGTACGGGCCGATGCCCAGCTTGGCGTCCGGGCGCAGCTGCTGCACGGCCTGGGCCATGACGTGTGCGGTGGAGTGGCGCAGGACCTCGAGCCCGGCGGGCGAATCGATGGTCACGCGCTCGACGGCGGTTCCGGCCTCCAGCGGGCGGGCCAAATCGCGCAGCACGCCATCGACATGCATGACAACGACCTCGCGGTCGTCAAAGTACAGCTCGGCCCCGGTAGTGCCGGCATTCACCTCGCGTTGTTCCCCATCGACGGTCAGTGTGATTTGCTCAAGCACTACGGCTCCTCGTTTCGTGGTTCGGCTTCATGGCTTGTGGCGTACGGTGGCCACAGCCAGCCACCACCCAGCTTAACCGACTCCCGCGCGTGCCAACCAATCGAAAACCGTGCATGTCATCGTGTCAGGGCAGGGAAGTGCGCGACGCGGGGCCGCTCCCCATGCACGGCGGGGCAAGGTTGGGGAGCCAACCTTGGTCAAAACAACCGCGGTCCAAGGTTAGGTGCCCACCGTTGGATAACGGATTCACTATCCAAGGCTAAGGTCCTGACCTTGGATAGAAATGGAGACAGCCAAGGTTGGGGCCTCAACCTTGGCCAACCCTCGGTCGCGGTTCAAACGACTGCGCGGCGCCTGAATCCCAGCGAAACCGCCGCCAACTCGGGGATCCAGAAGCTCGCGAATGCGGGAGTGCTCAAATTCGTGGGGCGCGGGAAACGCGGTCAAGCGTCGAGCGCATCGGCAAACATCGCGAGGACCTGTTGACGCCGAATGTACTTGCCCATCTGTCCAAACGCGGGCTGCCGGGTTCCTGAGACCTGCGTTCAACCCCCTACTACTTGTGGGCAAGCCGGGCTAGCATCTAGTCATGGAACCCAGGGTTAATCTCAGCAAGTCCGATCCTGCTGCGTATGCGGCGCTGCTTGCCATGAACAAGGCCGCCAGCGATTCCGCCGATGCCGCGGGAATCGATCCCAAGCTTCGCGAGCTGCTCAAGGTGCGGGCCTCGCAAATCAATGGCTGCACCTATTGCCTGCGCATGCACACCCGCGACGCCCTGAAACTGGGCGAGAGCACCGACCGCCTGGCCTTGGTCTCCGCATGGGCCGACTCCGAATACTTCACGGCGGTGGAACGCGCGGCCTTGGCCTTGTGCGAGTCCATCACGATGGTCTCGGTGGACCACGTCCCGCACGGGGTGTACACCATGGCCCGGGCGGTGCTTTCCGACGAACAGATCTCCGCGGTCTCCTGGCTGAGCGCGGCGATCAACATGTTCAACCGGGTCGCGATCACTTCCCGCTACCCGGTCAAGCCCTGATTGCGTCCCTGCGCCTGCAGGTAGGTGATGACAGCCAGGACCCTGCGGTGGTCCTGCGCGGCCACAGGCAGCTCGAGCTTGGCCGGGATGTTGCCCACATGTGTTTCCACGGGGTGCCGGTCACGGGTGTCGGGCAATGCCCGGGTCGGTGAGACCATGCGCACCGGGCGCGAGGCGTCACGCAATCCGCCGTGACAGAGCAGTCAGCAAGGCGCCGACGACGGGTCAACCCACGAGGGCGCCGGTGCGTTCCTACCCCTGCATCTCGTGTCGGCGGAAGCGCAGTTCCCGCTCCGCCCCGCGCAACGGGGAACCCTCGAATGGCAGCGCGGCCAGGTCCACCGAGGCCGCGGCCTTGAGCGCAAGCCGGTTTGCCGAAGCCGCGGCCCTGGCCGGCAATCCGAGGGCGTCGGCAAATTCCGCCCAATGCCGGGCCTTGAGGTTCTTGAGTTTTCCGGCGATCGGCAGCGCCATGGTCTCATCCCCGTAGAGCAGCGTGCAGGGCAGGTCATACATGGGCGAAATCTCGAATCCGCCGCCCTCCCTGCCCAGCACGGAGAGGTTCTTGGCATGCAGGTCGCCGTTGCCGGTCAGCCACGCGAAGGCAAATTGCAGGTACAGGTTTCGGCTGGCCACCACCGGCGCAACGCACAAACCGGCCAGGGCAATTGCAACGTCCTCGGCAGCCACGCCGTACTTTGCGGCCGGAGGCAGGCCCATGACCTGCGTTCCGTCCTCGAGGGCAGCCCGATTCCAGTGGCCGTTGGCTCCCTCCCTGCGGTCGAACCGCTCGACCAGCAGGCCGGCCAGGCCATGCTTGTCATGGATGATCCGGTTGCCCACCACCGGGAGGTTCAGGTTTCTTGCCGCGGCCAGGTGCGCGGCCTCATTGGCCACCAGATGGGGGTTCTCGGCGGGATCCAGCTTGAGCAGATAGCGTTGGCCTCGCGTCGCCAACGGCGTGGTGAGCATCGAGGCGCTGGCCTTGTCCTGCACCCCGGGAAGTGCGTGCAGGTCCACCGAGTTCGCCAGGACCGCGAAGTCCAGGTCCTCCGGTGTCGAGGTGTCCGCCAGCACCTCGGGCTCGGCGGGAACATCTCCCTGGGGGACGACCTGCACGTCGCCCGGGACATCGGCCCCCACGGCCAGCAGCAAGGTCAGTTCGTCGTCGAAGCTGGTCTTGGTCGCGTTCTTCAACACCGTCAGGCGGTGTCCCTCGGGAAGCAGCCCCGCAAAGAACGCGGGAAGGGCACCGTTGGGCGTCTCGACCGCGGCGTTTTCCAGCGGCAGGGAAAAGGCCACCGGCGCGTGGCCACCGGAAAGATAGCCCTCCAGATAGCCGAAGCGGATGCCCCCGGTAGCCGTCCTGGACAGCTCCCCCGCGTGGACGCCGTTCTTGTATACGTCGGCACGCTCGATGAACTTGAGCCGCTGGAGATCCGCGGTCATCGCCCGACGCCAAGCTTGAGCCCCAGGACATTGAGCACTGACACCACGGCGCGCAGCGACGGGTTGCCAGTGGCTGTTTCCAGGGCACGGACGGTTCTTTCGGAGACCTCGGCTAGGTCGGCCAGTTCTCCTTGGGTCAACCCGGCATCCTTGCGGGCCCGGCGAATGCCCAACGCCAGTGCCGATACGGTATCCATGCCACTCCTTGCACCGGCAAGATGCTGCCGTTCTTGATGCTTTCCCTTCCCATGATCCATGAAGAACCCGTTTTCGGCAAGATCTTGCCGAAAACGGGTTCCTGGAGGGTCCGGACCCGCAACTAGGCGCCCAACCGGCAATTTACTGCCGGTCGGGTGGCTATCCGTTCGGCCGCTGCGGCAGGTATTGCACCGCCCACTTGTTCCCGTCCGGATCGGCAAAGTGAACGAAATGCCCCCACGGCTGGATGTCGATGTCGCTGACGTCCACGCCGTTGGCCTTGAGCTGGTCGTGGGCGACCTGGATGTCGCTGACAACCATCTGCAGGCTGGGTGCGGTCCCGGGTGCCGCATCGCTCAGCCCCTCGCCAATGGTGATCGAGCAGGCCGACCCCGGCGGGGTCAGCTGGACGAAGCGGATCGATTCGGTGGGGCGTTCGTCGTAGTCGGCGTTGAATCCGACCTTGTTCACGTAAAAATCCTTGGCGCGGTCCACATCGGACACGGGGACAAACACAAGCTCCAGTTTCCAATCCATGCTGCACACGCTAACGCGGCCACGAAACCCGTGTAAAGGGTTGTGGGACCCGTCGAACCCGTGCGCGGCGAAGCACTAGATGGCGGCGTCGCGCAACCGGGCCCGTCCGGTCAGATCCTCTCGGGCTGTATCCATGAATAGGAGGCTACCCGCGTGTATGGCAAGGCACGGCTAGCTGCGTTGTGAATAGATGTGTAAAGTGTGAATAAATAGAATTCACAGCATTTCACCGGTAGGAGATTCGATGCCAGGATTGCAAAACCCGTTCCGGCCGACCTTCGGCAGGACTCCCCCGGAGCTGATTGACCGCAACGACACCTTGGAAGAGTTCGAATACGGCCTGCGCATCCGATCCGGCGTCCTGGGTCTGCTGAGCATCATCACCGGGGCCCGCGGCGTGGGGAAGACCGTCATGCTCAACGAGGCGCAGGGGCTGGCGCAGGAGCAGGGCTGGGCCGTCATCTCCGAGACTTCCACCGCAGGCTTCCTGGCAAGGATCGCAGACTCCGCACTCCTCATCGATGAGGAACTGGGTGACGGCCCACCACCCAGGAAGATTCTTGCGTTCTCGGCCGCAGGCTTCGGGGTCACCACGCAGCTTCCCCGGGAGCGCCAGGTCGAGTTCCGCAATCTCGGGGCGAAGCTCTTGCATCGCCTGGACGAAAATGGCACCGGGCTGTTGATCACGCTGGATGAAATCCAGGACGCCGACCGCAGTGAATTGCTGCAGCTGGCCGCCGTCATCCAACACTGGGTGCGGGACGGGCTGCCCATCAGCTTCGTTTGCGCCGGCCTGCCGGCGGCGATCTCCGACATCCTCAACGAAGGCGTGGCGACCTTCCTTCGCAGGGCCGACAAGATCGACCTACACTCCGTCGAGGTTCGGGATGTCAGGGATTCCTACGCGCGGCAATTCTCGGCGGCCGGGATCCGGTTTCCCGACGGGTTCCTGGAAGAGGCGGCCGAGGCGACCTTCGGCTACCCGTTCCTCATCCAGTTGGTCGGCTACTTCCTGTGGAAGGAAGCCGAACGGGGTGAGGGCGTGGTTGATCGGGAATCAGCGGACAAGGCGGTTGCCGCGGCACTGAAGCGAAACATCCGCATGGTTGTCGGCCCGGCCATCTCCAAGGCCTCCGACCGGGACATGGACTACCTCCGGGCGATGTCCCGCGACAACGGCCCGTCCAGCACCGCCGCGGTGGCCCAGCGCATGAAGGCCTCGCTGCAATTGGCCGCCAACTACCGCGCCCGCCTCATTGAGGCCGGGCTGATTGAACCGGCCGGACGCGGCGAAGTCAGGTACTCGATCCCTGGCTTGCGCGAACACCTGCGCAACGGGGAACGCCTCGGCTAGCCAATGACCCCGCGCAATCAGGCACCCAGGTAGCCGCGGGTGTCCAGGTCCTCGGCGGCCATGCGCTGGGCCAACGACATCCCGGTTTGCCTCACGGCAGGCCCGGCGGCGGAGGACCCGAAGTCCTCGTTGCGTGCCCTGGCGGGGTCGGCCAGGTAGCCCGGGACGGGCAGCGTTCCCTTTTCCGACAGGTCCCAGGCATCCAGCGCCTGCAGGCTGATGCCGCGGGGCCCGGTGCGGCGGGTGAGCCCGTGGATCAGCAGCAGCCGGGTGGAGAAGAGCAGCGGTCCGCAGCGCTGCTGGGCCTCGTGGAAGAACGTGGCATCGACGCAGCCGGTGCCGTCGTCCACCGAGATGAACACCACCCGTCGCCCGCCGCGCATCGGCGGGGTCTGCGTGGCCACCCGCACCCCGGCCACCAGGACCTCGGTGCCGTTGCGCATGCCCAGCAGGTCCTGCGCGCGCGAGACGCCCAGGGAGTCCAGCAGCGGCGCGTGGGATTCCATCAGGTGGGCGCTGACGTCGATGGACATCAGGTCGAGCTCGGTGCGCACCACCTCGTCCAACGGCGTGTGCGCCGCCCCGATGGCCATGTTGGAAAGCTCCACGTCCCCCAGCGGCAGGGACAGCTGCCCGGGAATCGGCCGGTGGCGCTGGGCCAGGACCTTGCCGGAGCGCGCACGCAGGTGCTCGACCAGGTCGGCCCGGTTTCCGCGTCCGACATCGGCCTGCAGCGTATCGAAGGCGCCCAGGGCGGCAAAGTGGTTCAGCGAGGTGCGGGTGAGCCCGGAGCGGGCCCGCACGTCGGCGATCGAGTCGTAGGGCTGTCCGGCCGCCACCCGGGCGACCTCGCGTTCGGAGACCGAACGGATCCCGCGCAGCGAGAGCCTGATGCCGTACCGCCCCGGGGGCGCCGCGCCCGCGGCCCGCGGCACCACCGGAAGCTGCGCGGGAGGCAGCAGCCCATTGAGCCTTTCCACCTTGTAGCCGGGCGCGGAGCGGTTGATGTCCAGCGGCAGGATCTTGATGCCCATGCGCCGGGCCTCGGCCACCAGCAGCCGCTTGGGGTACATGCCCGGGTCGTGTTCCCAGATCCCGGCCAGGAAGGCCTCGGGGTGGTGGGCCTTGAGCCAGGCCGAGTGGTAGGTGGGCACGGCGAAGGCCGCCCCGTGGGCCTTGCAGAACCCGAAGGAGCCGAAGGCCGCCAGCGTGTGCCACACCTCGTCGATGACCTCCAGGGAGTAGCCGCGCCCCAGCGCCCGGGAGCGGAAGAGGGACTCCACCGCCGGCTCGGCCTTCGGGTTGCCCAGCAGCCTGCGGTAGACGTCGGCCTTGGCCAGCCCGCAGCCTGTCATCTTGTCGAAGATCCGCAGCACCTGCTCGTGGAAGACGGTGACCCCGTGGGTCTCGGCGAGCGCGGGTGCCAAATCCGGGTGGGGGTATTTTTCGGGTGCGAATCCGTGGCGGTTTTCCAGGTAGGGCTTGACCATGTTGGATTTCATCGGTCCGGGGCGGAAGAGGGAGATGTCGATGATGAGGTCGTTGAATTCGCGCGGGGCGAGCTTGCCGATGAGTTCGCGTTGTCCGGGTGATTCGATCTGGAAGCAGCCCAGGGTGTGGGTGGAGCGGATGAGGTCGAAGGTGGGCTCGTCGTCCAGCGGGACCAGGGCGAGGTCGATGGCGCCGTGGGGCCCGATGTAGTCCGGGATCTGTCCCGGCGCCTCCCCCCGGTGTCCCCCCGCCTTGGCGACGGCTTGCGCGTCGGGGTGGATGCGCTGGATCTCTTCGAGCGCGTAGGTGATGGCCGATTGCATGCGCACCCCCAGCACGTCGAGCTTGAGCATTCCCATGGGGTCCATGTCGTGTTTGTCGAATTGGCTCATGGGCAGGGAGATGCCGCTGGGTTCCACGGGGGTGCGGTCGCGCAGGTGTGCGTCGGAGAGGATGACGCCGCAGGGGTGCATGGAGATGTGGCGGGGCAGCCTGTCGAGGCGTTCGGTGAGGTCCACGAGCAGGTCGAGCTGTTTTTCGGTGCCGAGGCGGTCGGCGAAGGGGGCGAGTTCGGGCTTCTCCTCCAGGGCGTCGCGGAAGGAGGAGGCGGAGAAGCGCCAGAGCTGCTTGGCGATCACATCGATGTCTTCCTCCTCCATGCCCAGCGCCGCTCCGGCGTCGCGTACCGCCCCGCGGGCGCGGTAGCCGTTTTGCATGCTCATGAGGCTGACGCGTCGGTGCCCGAAGCGGTCGAAGATCTTGTGGTAGATCTCGTGCCGCCGGGCGGATTCGACGTCGATGTCGATGTCGGGCAGGGTTGCGCGGTCGCGGGAGAGGAAGCGTTCGAAGAGCAGGTCGTGGGCCAGGGGGTTTACCTGGCTGATGCCGATGAGGTAGTTCACCAGGGAGGAGGCGCCGGACCCGCGGGCGGCGGAGCGTATCCCCATCCCCGTGATCATGGAGCTGACCTCTGCGACGGTGAGGAAGTAGGGGGCGAATCCGAGGTCGGAGATGGTGGACAGTTCCGCCTTCAGGCGGTGGCGCAGCGCGGGGTCGTTGGCGTCGCTGGGGAGCAGCCGGGTGATGCCCGCCTCGGCGCGGGCGGCGAGCTCGGTGTCGGGGTCGGCGGTGATGCCGATGATGTGGGCCTCGGGGACCACGGGGATTCCCCACCCGGTGTCGGTGACCGGGTCGATCCGCGCCCAGTCGGCGAGCGCCGCGGTGTTGCGCAGCAAGGTGGCCGCCAGGGAGGAGTCGGAGGCGTAGCGGGCGATCTCCGCGGCGAGGTGCTGCATCTGTCCGGCGGGCTTGAGCCAGCCCTGTCCGTTGGGCTGGATGTCGTGGAGGGTTTCCAGGGAGCTCAGTGCCCGGGCCGAGTCCAGGACGTCGGCGGTGGCCGCCCCGTCGGGTTCGGCGTACCGCACGGCGTTGGTGAGGACGGGGGCGATGTCCGCGGAGGCGGCGCAGCGCAGCATGCGGATGGCGTGTGCGGTGCTGAGCCTGTCCCCGGGGTTGTTCAGGTGCGTGGTGATCTCCACCCGCAGCGCGTCGGGTCCCAGCAGGGTGCGCCAGGTGCGCAGGGCGGCGCGGGCCTGGGGGTAGTGGCGGTGCCCGGCGGCCAGGCCGATGTCGGAGCCCGGTCCCAGCAGGGTGGTCAGCAGCACTTCCCCCTCCGGGCCCAGTGCATGCTGGGCCAGTTCCTCGCGGGTGATCCCGACATGTCCCTTGGGCGCCCCGGCGGCGGTGGCTGGCTGGTGCGCCGCGGTGACCAGGTGGCAGAGGGCGGCGTATCCGGCGCCGTGGGCGTGCCCCTTGGCCAGGACGACGAGGCGTCCCGCGGTTCGCATCGGCCGGGGCTTGCCGGGGGCGGCAGGTGGCGGTGCGGGTTCGAGGATGGCCAGGTCCACCCCGAGGATGGGGTCGATGCCGTTCTCATGGCAGGCCTTGAGGTGCTTGACGCTTCCGTAGAGCCCGTCGCGATCGGTGATGGCCAGGGCGTCGGCCCCGTCGGCGATCGCGGCGGCGACCAGGTCCTCGGGCCAGGAGACCCCGTAGTGTGCGCTGAAGGCCGAGGCGACGTGCAGGTGGGTGAAGGCCATGGCCGCATCCCCCTGTCTTCCGCTCCCCCCTGGTTCAGGTGCCCCGGCGGATGCCGGGGCGTGGTCTTGGGCCCGGGTGCCGGGTCGGCGCCGTGCCCGGATGAGGGGATAACACCATCATATTAGAACACGTGTTCGATTCAAGCCCTCGGGCGGCCCATGCGCCCCCAGGTGGCGCGGGCGGGCGGCCGGATCCCGCCGCCGACCTGCGGCGGAATCCGGTCCGGTGAGAATGCCCACCTTCCCGGGCGGCTAGATCCCCTCGGTCGCCCCGAGCCTGTCGAGGGCCACCAGGTAGGCCTCGGAATAGCTGGGGAATTGCGGTGCCATGTCGCGCAGGACCTCCAGCGGGATCCCTCCCCTGATGGCCATGGACGCCTGGTGGATCCATTCGCTGGCCTGCGGGGCGATGGCCCAGGCCCCGACCATGACCCTCCGATGCCGGTCCACCAGGATGCCCAGGTCCCCGCGCGGGTCCTGTTCGTAGGTCCAGGGCCGGGAGATCGCCTCGGGCAGGTTGACTTGGATGGACACCGCGTCGATCCCGCGCCCCTCGGCCTGTTCGCGGGTGAGGCCCACGGCGGCGATTTCCGGGCTGGCGAACACTACGCGCGGAATCCCGTCATAGCTCGCGCTTCTCTCCCTGCCCAGGATGCAGTCGGCGACGATGCGCCCCTGGTACTTGGCCACGTGGGTGAAGGGCATGATCCCGGTGACGTCCCCGATGGCCCAGAGCCCTTCGGCAGCCCAGCAGTGCTCGTCCACCCTCACGTTGCCGTGCCCGTCGAGGGTTGCCCCCGCCCGGGCCACGTCAAGCCCTTCGGTGCGCGGGGTCCGCCCGGTGGCGAAGATGACCGCGTCGACGGCGATCTCCCCGCCCTCGCGCAACGCCAGGATGCTGGCTCCGTCCTCTCCGCGCCGCCCGCGTGCCACGGAGCTGTTGGCCAGGACCTTGACCCCGCGATCGCGCAGGTAGCCTTCGGCGAGCGCCGAGGCCTCGGGTTCCTCTCGGCCCAGCAGCCGGGCGCTTCGGTTCAGCACCGTGACCTCGACCCCGAACCCGGAGAGGAAAAACGCGGCTTCCAGGGCCACGGCGCTTCCGCCCACGATGGCCACCGAGCGGGGCAGCGCCTTCAGCGTGTAGACCTCGCGATTGGTCCAGGCGGTGATGTCTTCGACGCCCGGGAAGTCGGGGACCACGGGAATGGTTCCCGTGGCGATAATGATGTGGTGCGCCAGGTATTCGCGCCCGTTGGCCGCCACGTGCCCGGGGCCGGCGATGGCAGCCTTGCCGCGCACCACCGTTGCCCCGCGCTTGGCATACCCGTCCGCCTGGGCGCCGTCGTCGAGGTGACGGGCCATGTAGTCGCGGTAATCCCGGGCCTTCTCCCAGTCCAGGGCGTTCACCGAGGCTCCCGCGGTGCCGTCGGCCTCGATGTTGACCTCGGGGCCGCGCAGGATGGTCTTGGACGGGATGCAGGCCCAGTAGGCGCACTCCCCTCCGATGAGTTCGGATTCGAAGACAACGACCCTCTTGCCGGCGCTCAGCAGCCGATCGGCCGCGACCTCGCCGCCGGGGCCCATCCCGATGATTGCCGCATCGAATACTTCTTCCATCAGGGCACTCCCGTGTTCGAGTCCTTTGCGGCCATCATCCAGGCGCCTGCCCCCTAGCCTTGCACCTTGCCCCCTCCCACGGCCAGAGTCCCCGCCCCGCACGCGCGGTGGCCGGGGCGGGCTTTTGCGCCTCCGCACCTTCGCTAGGCGCTCTCCCGGTATGCCTCGGGCATGCGGATGATGCGCCACCGGCCGGTCTCGACCTGGCGGGAAACCTCGAAGGTGCGCAGCGGACCCACGCCGGCGAGCTTGACCTGCAATTGCCAGACCTCGTAGTCCACGAGCCCCGGGCCGCGCCCGCGTTCGGCCCGCAATTCCTCGGTCCACCACTTGCGCCGCTCGAACCAGCGCACCGGCTCGGCCGCCAGTTTGTATTCCCGACCCTGCCAGCGCAGGCGAATCGGCACCCCCGCCGGCGTGCAGTCAACTTCGATCGACTGGGTAAAGATTCCCATTCGCTCGCCACCTTCCCCTCGCACAAGCGCGCCCGTCGCCACCACACCCCCGGGGGGCGCGCGGCAGACTCGGGATACACCCGTGCACTCAACCATTTTATTAGAAACTTTGTTCTATACAAGGTGAGGTTAGAACACATGTGCGACGATTTGTTGTTTTGCCGCCCTGTTGCAGCGGTCTCACGTGGGCCTATGCTGGGGTCCATGACCTCAAACACGCCCCCTGCCGTCACCGCGCTCACCCTTGGCGTCCGCGACGTCCAGCGCTCACGCGACTTCTACGTCACGGGCCTGGGATTCCGCGAAATCAACTACATTCCCGGCGAGATCCTGTTCGTCCAGGCCGGGTACGGGTTGCTGCTCGCGCTGTGGAACGTCGAATCGATGCCCGGTGAATACGGGGAGGTCGGGCACGGCGCGCTGGCCCCGCCGCTCTCGGTGGGACACAACACCGCAACGGCCGAGGAGGTCGGCGAGCTCTACGCGATGGCCCTTGCAGCAGGTGCGACCTCCATCGGCGCGCCAACCCTCCGGGAGTGGGGCGGCACCAGCGCCTGCGTGGCCGACCCCGACGGCTTCCGCTGGGACTTTGTGCACAACCCGTCCTTCGCCATCGACGACGACGGAACCGTCACCGGTGTCTAGCCGGCGCCGGCGCACCTTCGCCAACGCGAGGCCCGGCCACCGGTGAGGCTTTCGAACCTGCCGGTCCGCCGCATCGCCGAACACGCGCTTTCCCCCGCGCCGCGGGATGAATGGCCCCAGACGCTCCCGCCGGTGCGCCAGCTGCTCGACGAGGGCATGGACCTCGGCCCGGCAACGATATTCGTGGGCGAAAACGGCTCGGGAAAGTCGACGCTGGTGGAGGCCATCGCCCTCGGCTACGGCCTCTCGCCCGAGGGCGGCTCCACCGGTGCGCAACACAGCACCAGGGCCACGGAATCGGGCCTCGAGCGGCACCTGCAGATCCTCCGGAACATCGGCGCCAGCCGCCGCGGCTACTTCCTGCGCGCCGAAACCATGCACGGGCTTTACACCTACCTGGAAGACAATCCCTCCACACGGCGCAAGGACCCGGAGTTCCACACCATGAGCCATGGGGAGTCGTTCCTCGAGCTCATCACGGATCGCTTTCGCGAGGGCGGGCTGTGGGTGCTGGACGAGCCCGAGTCCGCGCTCTCGTTCTCCGGCGCCCTGGCGCTGGTGGGCATCCTGAAGGACCTCGTCGCCGAGGGGAACTCCCAGGTGGTCCTCTCCACGCACTCGCCCCTGCTGGCAGCCCTGCCTGGAGCAGAAATTTATGAAGTAGGCCCGTGGGGATTGCGTGCCAGCGATTGGGAAAGCCTCGATCTGGTCACCAATTGGCGCTCCTTCATGAACCTGCCGGGACGCTACCTGAGGCACCTGTAAAAAAGGTGTGCAGGGCACCTGGCCCTGCACACCTGGAAAGCAACCGCCGGCTACTCTTCGGATTGGCCTTCTGTCCGGTCCGGGTCGAAGTCCGCGGGCAATGCCCCGCCTTCGCCCTTCCACTTGGAGAGCTGCTTCTCGCTCACCATCCGTTCGTCGGTGTTGGGTGTCAGGTTGTTCTCAAACTCTTCGTTTTCAGCCGGGTTCGGGGTATCTGCACTCATGTGGCCCACGCTATCGCCTTCCCGGGCTTTCCGCGACACCGCGATCCATCGGGCATGTCCCCGCGGACAAGCGGGGCAGGGAGTTCAGTCCATCTTCGCCAACCGCGACTTGAAGACCAGGTAGATCCCGTAGCATCCCAGCCCGACGCCGATGAAGACCAGCGCGTAGATCCCGAAGGGCTGGGCCAGCACCGACTTGAGCGCGCCGTCAAGCCCCGTGGACTCCTCCGGGTCCGACTGCAGCGTTGCCACGATGAACAAGAGCCCGAGCAGGAACAGGGCGATGCCCTTCGCCACATGCCCGAAAACCCCCAGGACCACGGTGGCAGTGCGCAGGGGCCTCGAGGCTGGCAGGACCAGCCGCTTGGCGAAGGACCGCAGGACGCCCCTGACGGCGAACACGATGCCGGTGACGGCGATGCCGGCACCGACGGCCAGCAAGAGCAACGAGCCGCCGGGCATCTGCATGAGCCGGGCCGAGGCATCGCTGGTGGAATCGCCGCTGTCCTTGCGGTTGCCCAGGGCAAAGGATGCAAAGCCCGCGGCCAGGGCAAGGAACACGATTCCCCGCCCGCCTGCGGCCAGTTTCTTGCCCAGCCGCTTCCGGGCCGTGGCCTGGCGATAGCCAAAGACCACGCTACTGGCTTCCCACAGCCCCAAGGCAAGGCAGGCCACGGCGCCGATCCAAATCAAGGCGTAGCCTGCCGGCTGGGCGGCAAGCTGGGCAATCGCCCCGCCCTGGTCGGCGTCCCCGGAATCCCCGAAGGCCAGCTGGATGGAGATGATCCCGATCAACACGTGCAGGACGCCGCTGACTGCAAAACCCGCTCTCGCGACCGCCACAAAGGCCCGCGAATTCGAGGCCTGTTCCGCCGCGCCGGCCGCTCCCTCGATGTCCTTCTTGATGGTGTTCTCCCCGTTCATGCGAAGACGCCCCCAGGAGCCCCGCGTTGATAACGTCATCCTGCCACCGATCCGGGCGATCGCACACACCTGCACCCCGAAGGGCTTTCCGGCCTCGATCGGTGCCGCCGGGGCAAGGACAAGGCAAGCGGCCGCAAACTCCCGGTTCCCCTGTGATTATTCCGTGCGCGGGCCTATCGTTTAACTGCCGGCAACCGAAAGGCGAAGCCCATGAATACCGAGATCCCGGAACTTGACGGAATCCACCACGTGAAGCTTCCGGTGACGGACCTGGAACGCAGCCGGACCTGGTACGAGAGCCGCCTGGGCTATGAACAGGTCATGGAAATCCGGGACGGCGAGAAAATCGCCGGGCTGCTGCTGCGGCATCCGCGCGGTGGCCCGGAGCTGGGCCTGTGGCTCGATCCGGCACGGGCCGCCGCCGCCGCGGGTTTCGACTACTTTGCCTTCGGCGCACCAAACCGCAAGGCCCTGGAGGAGCTGGCCGCAAGGCTGACGGCCCTGGGGGAACGCCATCCCGGCGTCCACCCCGGAGCCATCGGCTGGGTGCTGCCGCACGTGAAGGACCCCGACGGGCACGAACTCCGTTTCCAGTGCGCGACGTGAGGGCATCCGCCCGCGTCGCCATTGGCCGGCGGCGTTCCACCGGCGGGCAATGGCATTGGGGCAAATGACACGGGATTGGTCACTCGAAGCGTGCGAGCGAATCCAGGAGAACGACCGTCGCCGCTATTGAGGCCGCTGCCCGCACATGGTTGGCACGGCTCCAGCCCCGGTCGAATGCGCTCCATCGTGCCGCGGCGTCCCCCGCATCGGGCGCGATTCGGGCAAGTTCATTGTTGAGCGGGACGTTGCGCACGATGGTGATGCCGAAGGCGGCAAGGGCCAGTGCGGCGCCGGCCATGCGATTTGCGGCCCCCGGGGAAGCCCCGTCCGAGGCGAGCTCCGCGACGACCACGGCGGCCGAGGCGGCGGCACCCCCGAAGAAGACGGCCATGAAGGGCAACCGGAGGGCACTGGTGTTGATGCGTTGCATCGCCTCAACCGCTTGGTCGGCGGGAAGGGCGCGCAGGGCGGGCGTGACGATTGCGGAGAAGGCAAAGTACACACCGCCCGCCACCCCGGCGCAGACGGCCGAGGTGGCGGCAGCAGCGGTCACGAGCGTGCCGCTCATGCGCGGGACTCGATGCGTGGGTTCCAGATGCCACTGGCGGCGGCGCGGCGTGCGTAGTCGGTGAAGTCCGTCGCGGGCCGGCCAAGGGCAGATTCCACACCGGTGGCGATGGAGGCATTGCGCCCGTCGAGGATCGATTCGAAGAGCTCGGCCAGCGGCCGGGCATCGTCGGGCCGGACTCCGTCACGGGCCACGTCGGCAACGAACTCTTCCGCCGTGCCGGGCACATATTCGATGTTTCGTCCCGCAGCAGCGGAGATCTCGGCCGCAACATCGTGCATGGACAACAGGCGCGGGCCGGTGACCTCGTAGACGGTGCCGGCATGCCCGTCCTCGGTGAGCGCGGCGCTTGCGATCTCGGCCAGGTCGTCGATGTCGATGAAGGGTTCGCGGACATCGCCCGCGGGCAGGACCAGCCGCCCGCGCAGCGTGGGGCCCAGCAGGAAGTGTTCGCTGAAGTTCTGTGCAAACCACGAGGAACGGATGACCGTCCACTGCGCCGCCGTTTCCTGGACAGCTTTCTCGCTGGCGCGGGCACCGGCTTCCCCGCGGCCCGAGAGCAACACCATCCGATCCACCCCCAGGTTCCGCGCCCGTCCGGCGAACTCCCCGATCATTTCGGCCACGCCCGGGAAGGCCAGGTCCGGTGAATAGCAGAGGTAGGCGGCCGAGGCTCCGCGCAGCGCGACATCCCAGGTTGCGCGGTCCTCCCACCGGAACGGCTCCCTTCCCCGCCTGGAGGCGACACGGGCCTGGATTCCGCGATCGCGAAGACGGCGGACGATGCGGCCGCCGGTGCGACCGGTACCGCCAAGGACAAGCACATTTGAATTGGTCATGACTCAAGTCAACGGCAGCTGGTTCACACTTTGAATAGCCCTGCGGCTTACATCCATACGCGATCGTCTAGAGTTGAAGCATGGATCCACTCACTCACCTCCTCGACGGACCCCGGGCGCGGCGCGCCTTCGCCCTCCGCGTGGTCATGTCCCCGCACTGGTCCATCAATGTGCGGGACCGTGCACCCTTGACGGTCATGTCCATGATGTCGGGGAATGCATGGCTGGAAGCCGACAATGAACGCTTCGAGCTGCGGGCGGGCGACGTGGCAATCGTCCGGGGCCCGGACCCCTACACCGTCTCGGATGATCCTTCCCGCGCCCCGGATGTTCTCATCCATCCCGGCCAGCGCTGCACTTCACCGTCCGGGAAGGACCTCCAAACAAGCATGGACCACGGGATACGCACCTGGGGCAACGCCCCCGCCGGCGAGACGACGATGCTGATCGGCACCTATGAAACCGACGCCGAGATCGGCGCGGCCGTCACGACGGCACTGCCCCGCATCGCCGTCGTTCCGGCCGGCCACGTCAGTCCGTCCCTGCTGGGGTTCCTTGAAGGTGAAATCACCAGCGACGCGCCGGGGCAAGGCAGCACCATCGACAGGTTGCTCGACGTGCTTCTCGTTCACTCGATCCGCGCCTGGGCCGGACTCCACCCGGAGACGGCCCGAGGCTGGCTCGCCGGCGGCACGGATCCGCTCATCGCCCGGACGCTGGCGTTCTTCCACGAGTCCCCCGCCGAGGCCTGGAGCCTGGAATCGCTCGCACGGCGCCTGAACGTGTCGCGGGCAACCCTTGCCGCCCGGTTTCGCGCCGGCGTCGGCGAACCACCCATGACCTACCTGACGAACTGGCGGATGCTGCTCGCCAGCGAGCTGCTCGCAGACCCCCGGCTGACCACCACACAGATCGCCGCCAGGGTCGGGTATGGCACCCCTTTCGCCTTGAGCGCGGCCTTCAAGCGACGGTTCGGGGTGAGCCCCACCGGGTACCGGGAGCGCACCTACCTCACCCCTGCCGCCGAAGCGGGCACATCACCACACAACGAAATCCCGCCCGAACCGATGAAGGCCGTGCCGGCCAACTTGTAGGTGTTCCCAAACGTCGATTGAAACGAGACTCCGAGAGAACCGCTGGTCGATTCCCGGTGCGTTCGACCGGCATCCGTGCGCGTTATTGGGTGACTCGTCGCAGTCCGTATGCTTACGTGGGGCTTGTTCGCCCGCGCATTTTTTCATGTCCCACGAAATGAGTTCCCTGAGGAAAGGAAAAGTGCAATGGAAATCGCCACCCGGGTCCTACAACTAGGCGACGTCCCGGAACTGACCGAGCTTCTCCGCAAGAACCGGACGTTCCTTGGTCCATGGGACCCGCTACGTGACGACGCGTTCTTCACAGTGGCCAAGCAGGGGGAAATTGCCCGACACGCACTTCACTCCCATGAAAATGGTGACATGGTTCCACTGGTCATTCTCAACGCGACCGGCGGCCTCGCGGGACGATTGAATATCAGCGGAATCGTTCGCGGAGCATTCCAATCGGGTGCGCTGGGCTACTGGGTCAGTCGGGACGAAAACGGGGCCGGCCTCGCGTCCCAAGCCGTCGCCGAGGCCATTGATCTTGCAACCGCGCTCAACCTCCACCGGCTTCAGGCCGGAACCCTCCCCCACAATGCCGCCTCGCAGAGAGTGCTGGAGAAGAACGGTTTCAGACGGTTCGGACTCGCTCCGAAATACCTGAAGATTGCGGGTCGGTGGCAGGACCACGTCCTGTATCAGAGGATCCTGGAACAGGATCAGCCCTGAGCAACGCGGTGGGCATCTCCTGCATGGAACAGTGCCCGTTCCGCTGGCCGCGACGCCGTGATGCCCCGCCGCAGCGGGGGTTCCGCCGCCACCCGGGCGGGCCCTACACTGGGCTTGCATCCACTATCGGAAGAAAGTGCGTGACCATGACAATCCCACAGCCTCCCGAGCCCCCGGTCCGCCCGGGCGACCCCGGCCGCGTTCCACCGGTTCCGCCCGCTCCACCGAATGAACCTCCGCCCGATCCGGGCCCCGTTCCCCATCCCCCGGATCCGGAACGCCCCTACCCGCCCGACGAGCCCGAGCCCATCGGGCCGTACCCGCCGATCCGGTAGGCACCAGCACCTTTGAAGCAGGCCGGGCATCGTCAAAGTGACGGTGCCCGGCCTGCTGTGGTTCCGGCGGGGTTTCGTATTAGCGCTGGGACACGCGGATCATGTTGCCCGAGGGGTCCCTGAACGCGCAGTCCTTCGGGCCCCACGGCTGCTCGATGGGCTCCTGCAGGACCTCGGCCCCGGTGGCGCGCACCTGCTCGAAAAGCGCATCAACGTCGCTGGTGGAAAAGACTGTCATCGGCAGCACGCCCTTGGTGAGCAGCTCCTGCATGGCGTTGCCGTCGGCCTCCGAGCGCCCCGCGTGAGGGTCCGAAAGCACGATCCCCAGTCCTGGCTGGGTGTCCGAACCCAGGGTGACCCAGCGGTGCTCCCCCGAGGCCACATCGTTCTCCACCTTCAGCCCCAGCCCGTCGCGGTAGAACGGGATGGCTTCGTCGACGTCGTTGACGGTGATGTGTGAGTACTGCAGTGAAATGTCCATGTCTCCACGATAGGCACCAGGTCCCCGGGCGCGCTTCTTGGATCCTGCTCGATGTCCGGCAGCGGCCCGAGGGGGCGGGGAGATCAAGCCGCTGCTTTACCTCGAACATGCGGGACCCGCCTTCCCTCCGGCGAGCGCTTGCCGTCCGGGGAGCCCACGGCAACCCACCGGGTGCCGTGGGCCCGCCGAGGGAAGAGTCCGCCGACGCGCTGGGCGAGATCCCGGGGATCTAGTACCGGGGCGTCCTGGTGCTTTTGGGGCGGGTCACGGACTTGGCGATGCAGGCGGGCATGGCCTCCACCGCCGCATGTTCCCGGTTCCGGTAGCCGCTGGGGCTTTCCCCGGTGATCTGGGTGAAGCTGGTGCTGAAGGAGCCAAGGGAGGTACAGCCCACCGCCATGCAGGCGTCGGTGACGCTCATCCCGGAGCGAAGCAACGCCATCGAACGCTCGATGCGCCGGGTCATCAGGTATGCGTACGGGCTCTGCCCATAGGCGGCCTTGAACTGCCGGGAGAAATGGGCCGGGGACATCATGGCCTTGGCCGCCATGGTGGGAACGTCAAGGGGCTTGGCGTACTCGCGGTCGATCATGTCCTTGGCCCGGCGCAGTGCGGTGAGCGCCTCGAGCTCGTACGGCTTCATGGGTTCGAGGCTATCAGCGAACGCACCGGCGTCTGCACTGTCCCGTGGCTGTCGCCGCCCCGTGAAAAGGCCCGTGTCTGGCGACTGCATAGCTATCACCAGACACGGGCCCTCTTATCGCCCAAATAGGACGACCGCAGCCGACCGGTGCTACCGGTTCATCAAGGCATCGATCTCCACCGCGGTCAGCGGACGGGTGTCCCGCCCGCGCAGCAACAGCGCCAGCTGCGCGGACACTTCCAGTTCCTCGGCGGAATCCACCGCATTAACCAGGCTCTTCCCAGCGACAATGCTTCCGTGGTTTCCCAGGATAATGGCCTTGGCCTCCCGGGCGGCTTCAAAGATGTCACGCTCCATGCCGGCATCCCCGGGCTTGTAGTAGGGAACCAACGGAATGTCCTCCCCCAAGCGCATCACCAGATATGGGGTGTGCGGCTTGATCAAGGGCCCGTTGCCTGGTGCCAGGCAGCTGAGCGCTGTCACGTGCGTGGAGTGCAAGTGGACGATGGCCCCGGTGTCTGGCCGGGCCTCGTACATGGCCCGGTGCATGACGACTTCCTTGGAGGGGGCGTCGCCCGAAATGTGGTTCCACCCGTGGTCCAGGAGCGACAAGCGTTCGGCGTCCAACCGCCCCAGCGATGAGTTCGTGGGCGTCATCAGGTAGCCGTCGGCTACGCGGACGCTGATGTTGCCGGCGCTGCCCACCGAGTATCCACGCTGGAAAAGGCTTGCCGCCAGCTCCACCATTTCTGCTCTAGTCTCGAGAAACTTCACTTACTGCCCTTTGCTTTGGAATGTTGGTGGATGGGTGTGCACCCATCAGAGGAAGATGTCGGCGACCAGGATCGTGACCAGGGCCGTGGCCCAGGCAACCGTGGTCGGAATGGACCAGGTCAGGATCTGCCGCTTCACGTCGGTGACTCCAAGCATGCGGTTGACGACCCAGAACAGACTGTCGTTGAAGTAGCTGAACACCATGGCGCCCAAGCAGGCAGCCTGTGCGGCCAGGACCATGTTGACGTCGGGGATCTGAGCCAGGATCGGCGCAGAGAGGGATGCCGAGGTGATGATGGCAACGGTCCCGCTGCCCTGCACCAGGCGGACCATGGTTGCGATCAGGAACGGGATCAGGATGCTCGGCAACGGGAGGGTCGAGACCCACTGGCCGATGGCATCGCCAACACCGCTGTCGCGCAGCACTGCACCGAGCGCCCCGCCGCCACCGGTGACCAGCAGGATGATGCCGGCCGATTCAACGCCCTTTTCCATCTCGGCAAGAACGGAGTTGCGGTCCATCTGGCGGGCCAGCCCGTAGATGGCCAGCAACACGCCGATGCCTACAGCGATCACAGGGTTGCCGATGAATGAGGCGATCTGGACAACCATGTCCGGGATGGCCCCGTCGGTGGCCTTGGCAACGGCCGAGATGCCGGTGTTCAGGAAGATCAGGACGATGGGCCCGAGAACCGGAAGCAGGGAAAGGAACAGGGAAGGGAGTTCCTTCAGGCGTTCATCCGCAAGCTCGTTGAATTCCTTGAAGGCTTCCTTGGCGGTGGTCTTGTCGTCGGCGACGGGCAGGATGCTGTCCCCGCCTCCGGCCGCCACGGACACCGAAACCGGTGCCATGGCGTCGATCTTTGGGCCAACGAAACGGGCGTAGAGCGTGACGGTCACCAGTGCAGGCAGGGTCAGCAGCAACCCGTAGAGGATCATGTCGCCAATCGACACGCCGTAGATGCCTGCGGCACCCAGTGGGCCCGGGGTCGGCGGGACGGCGTGGTGGGTCAGCACCATGCCGCCGGCCATGGCGATGCCCAGTGTCAGCTTCGAGCGGCCGGTGCTGGCGGACAGCGCCTTGACCAGCGGGGTGAGGATCACGAACGCGCTGTCCACGAAGATCGGGATGGAGATGATGTAGCCGGCGACCGACAGCGCCCAGTCTTCGCGCTTGCGGCCAAGCCAGCGGATCATGGAGATGGCCAGTTTTTCGGCGGCCCCGGAAACTTCCAGAATGCGGCCCATCATCACGCCAAAGCCCACGACCAGGCCAATGGTGGCAAGGGTGGAACCGAACCCGGCGGTGATCGAGGCAACCGCCGCTTCGGGCGTCATGCCGGCGGCCAGCGCGGCAATGGACGCCGCGATGATCAAGGCCAGCAGTGCGTGCACTTTGGTCTTGAGCACAAGGAAGATAAGCACTGCTATGGCAACCACAAGCCCGACGATTGCCGCCGGGCTGGCAGTTGCGATTGTTTCAACCGCAAAATTCATGATGGTGTTCCTAGGATCTGGGGAAAGTTAGTTCGCGATGAAATCGTCGCAGTACTGCTGAACGACCTGGTCGAAGTCGGTGTCGGAAACAAAGCCGAGGCTGCGCGTGCGTTCGACGTCGAAGGCACCGGGCCATGAACCGACGATCGCATCGATCTTCGCGTCGTATTTGGTCTCCACCAAGCCCCGCGCTTGCTGGCCGCCAACGCGGGCCAGGCTTTCGAGCATTTCCCCGGCGGTGACGCTCAGTCCCGGGACGTTTAGCACCCGCCAGCCGCCGAGCAGATCCCCACCAAGCTCAAAGGCATGGACCAGGTTGGCGACCGCGGCGTTGGGCGAGGAAAGCCACATCTTCGTTTCGACCGGTACCGGGCACACCGATCCGGTGCCGTTCAATGGTTCGCGGATGATCGAGCTGGCAAAGGACGACGCCGCGGAATTCGGCTTGCCCGGGCGCACGGAAATTGTCGGCAGGCGGCAGATGCGCCCGTCGATGTACCCCTTGCGGGTGTACTCGTTGACCAGCAGCTCGCCGATGGACTTGACCGTGCCGTAGGTCGACTCCGGCTGCGTGGCCAGGTTTTCCGGGACGGTCTGCGGCATTTCTCCGCCAAAGACGGCCAAGGAGCTGGTGAACACGAAGCGCGGGGCGGCCTTGGTTTTCCGGGCCGCCTCAAGAAGTGCCCGGGTTCCGTCGACGTTGACGTTCATCGCCAGGTCGAAGTCTTCCTCGGAGCCGCCACTGAGTACGGCCGCGAGGTGGAAGATGCCCACAGTGTCCGCTGCGACCAGACCGTGAAGCAATTCGATGTCGCCGATGCTTCCCTTGACCGAGGTGACGCGCGAATCTTCGACCGGGCAATCTGCCAGGTCCAAGGATACGATCTGGTCGAATTCCACGGTGCCGGTCCCTGCATCCTTGCGCTCAAGGAGCAGCTGGATGACGCGGCTACCGAGGAATCCGCCACCGCCGGTAACTATGATTTTCATCTTTGAAACTTTCTTTAGTTGGAGAATTCGAGATGGGGGTCGACCAGGGTGAGGGGAATGCCCAGTTCCTTGATCTTCTCGACCGCCGAATCGGCAAGTCCGGAATCGGTGATGATTCCGTCGATGTCGGTGAGCTTGACTGCCTGCAAGCTGGCCACCCGGCCGTACTTGCTGCTGTCGCTCACCAAGATGGTGCGTGCGGCCGTCTCCTTGATGGCCCGTTTGACCGCCAGCTTGGCGTCGGTGGGCACGGAGGTTCCGCGCAGATCAAAGGACGAGGTGGACATGAACGCCACATCGACGTTGAACTGGGCAATCATGCGGGCTGTCAGTGAACCGTCCGACGAGAGGTTGGCACGGTCCAGGGCGCCGCCGGCGAAGTAGAGTTCGTTGCTCGAGCGCTCGGAGAGACTCAGGGCAATCGACAGGTCGTTGGTCACGAAGACCATGTTCGGCATCGGGGCCAGGCATTGGGCGATGGCCAGCGTGGTGGTTCCGGCGTCGAGGAACACCACGTTGCCGGGTTGGACCTGCTCGGCGGCAGCCTGTGCGATGGCCAGTTTCTGCGCTTGTTGCAGACCTTCCTTGACCGTATGTGACTGGTCCAGGGCCAGTCGCTCGGGCCTGCTCACGCCGCCGGGGACCGAGACGACACGGCCGAGTTCCTCGAGCCGGTGAATGTCGCGGCGAACCGTCATGTGAGATACGCCCAGGGCCTCGACGAGGCTGGTGATGCTGACGCTTCCTTGCTCTTGAAGCATCTGAAGGATGGCGCGCTGGCGCTCTAGGGGAATCACTTGGCGTCGTTACGGTATGCAGCGAGCCAGCCCAGGCCCGCGGTGGTTTCCCCTGCCGGCCGGTATTCACACCCCACCCATCCGCGGTATCCCGCGGCATCCAATGCGGCCAGCACGTAGGGGTAGTTCAGCTCCCCGGCATCCGGCTCGTTGCGCTCGGGCACCGAGGCGATCTGGATGTGGCCGATGGAATCAATGGAATCGCGCATCAGCCTGGTGACATCGCCCTCGGTGATTTGGGCGTGGTAATAGTCGAACTGCAGGCGGGCGTTCGGCCGGTCGATCCGCTTAAGCAGGTCGACTGCTTGGGCAACGCTGCCCAGGAAATATCCGGGCATGTCGCGGGCGTTGATTGGTTCGATCAGCACCTCGATGTCAAGCGCGGCCGCCAGATCGGCCGCATACCGCACGTTCTCGACATACAGGGCCTCGGTCATGGCGGTGACTTCGCTGATTCCTGCCATGATGTGGATCTTGGGGCAGGCGAGGGCCCGGGCATAGTCCAAGGCCTGGTTGATCGAAGCCCGAAAGTCCTGTTGGCGTCCTTCCAGCGCGGCCAGCCCGCGCTCGCCGTCGTCCCAATCCCCCGCATAGGCGTTGAAAAGCGCTTGTTCGAGAGAGTGTGTCTTCAGCTTGTCCGCGATCAGAGACTTCTCGAAGTCATAGGGGAAGAGATACTCGACGGCGTTGAAGCCAGCGGTCGCCGCGGCCTCGAAACGCTCGAGGAACGGCAATTCTGTGAACATCATGGACAGGTTCGCTGCAAATTTCGGCATGATCGGCTTCCTGGACTTACTGGGCTTGGCTGAAGAAATCAATGGTTCCGAAGTTTCCCGATTTCAAGGCCAAGTCGACCTGTCCATCAAGCGTCCGGACCCAGGGAACGCCAGGGGCGATCGGTTCGCCCACCTCGAATCCCGTGACACCCAACGCGGTGGTGACCGAACCGGAGGTTTCGCCGCCAGCCACCACCATGCGCTGGATTCCGTCCTGCACCAGCCGGATGGCGATGCGCCCGAAGAATCCCTCGATGGCCTGGCTTGTTTCAACCGATCCGTAGGTCCGTTGGAGACGCTGCACTTCGTCGGGGCCGGCAGTGGCAAAGATCAGCGGAGCCGGGCCGGTGGAGGGTTGTTCGTTGAACCACGCCAGAACATCCGCGTCATGGCCCGTTGGCGAGGTCAGCAGCCGGTCGACATCCACAGCGAGACAAGGGCCCTTGGTCTTGTAGTCGGCTACCTGGTCGTTGGTCATGACCGAGCAGGAACCCGACAGGATCACAGCAGGCCCGGTCCGCGGAGTGAAGGACGAGCGTTCGCCTACGGCCGTGTCCGGGAGCGCCCGGGCGATGGCTCCACCAAGTCCCGAGCCGCCGGTGACCAGGCGCATCTCGGCAACGGCCTCGCCCAGTACATCCAGGTGCCGGTCGTTAAGGGCATCAAGTACCGCATAGCGGTTTCCCGCGGCCTTCAGTTCGGCCAGGGCATCGCCCACTGCTTCGCGACCCCGCTCAACGGTCTCCACAGGTACCAGCCCAGCGGTTCCCCGGGACTGGCCGTCCATGAGACGGACCAGGCTTGAATCGGACATCGGGGTGACCGGGTGGTTACGCATTCCCGATTCGTGGAGTGGCACGCCGTTGACAAATAGGTAGCCCTGGTACGTGGTGCGCCCGTTGACCGGCAGCGCCGGGCAGACGACGGTGAAGTTCTCGTCCAAGGCGTTCAGGAGCGCATCGGTGACAGGACCAATGTTCCCCTGGGAGGTGCTGTCGAACGTTGAACAGTATTTGAACAAGATCTGTCGAGCACCGGCAGTCTTGAGCAGTTCAAGGGCCTGCAGCGACTGTTCAATGGCTTCATCTACCGGATTGGAACGGCTCTTGAGGCTGACCACAATTGCCTGCACATCATCGGCAAAGGAGTCGAGCGATTGGATACCCGAGAGCTGGATGGTCTTCAGCCCGTTGGCCACGAGAAAACTCGCGATGTCGGTCCCACCAGTAAAATCATCGGCGATTACACCAAGCCGAACATCCATGTTCACTCCCCGTCTGCCGCGGCGCCTTCACCGCTGTTTACAATGTTTCACAAAAGTTACCATATTCACACACCCTGGAGCAATGGCTTACTTGACAAGCGAGGCTGGGGCGTAACGTAAAACTTCCAGATTACCGGGACCGGGTAACCCCTGGTGCCGGTCCGACAAGGCCGATGAGATACCTGTCTTTCACAAATATTCCCATCATCGTCAACCCCGTCACATGCCCCAGTAACGCGCACCATAATGGGCCTAAACCGCGCACATGCCCTGCGCCCCAGCGCGGTGTCCGCCAAGGAGAAGTTCCGCACGGACCGCGGCCTGGCCATCGCGCAATGCCCTCGGCGATCGGTGGCCGCCATATCGAAAGAACTCTTGCGAAAGAGTTCTTTCGACACTAGCGTGTGGTCCATGGACATCACCGATCGCAAGGCCATGCGGGCACTGGCCCATCCCCTGCGCATCCGGCTCCTCGAGCTTGTCGGCACCCAGGGACCGATCACCGCGGCCCGCTGCAGCGAGTACGTCGGCGAAAGCCCGGCCAACTGCTCGTTCCACCTGCGCACCCTGGCCGAACACGGTTACATCGAGCGCGCCCCCGGAGCCACCGGTCGCAACAGGCCCTGGCAAATCACCGACGTCACCCAGAACCTGGACAGGAACAAGGTGGACCCCGATGCCCAAACCACAGCCGTGGCGCTTGGAGACATGCTCCAGCAGTGGGAATTCGAACGCATGCGCGCCGGCCGGCACCTGCCGGTTCCCGAAACCTGGAAGGGACACCTCTTCGAGGCCGGTTCCACGCTGTTCCTGACCCCCGAGGAAGCCGATACCCTCAACGAGCACTACCAGCGGCTCATTGCCCCGTTCCTGGATCGCATCACCGACCCGGCCCTGCGCCCCGAAGGCTCCGCCCCCGTGCGGGTCTTCATGGCCACCACCCTGGCCCACGACCTCATCCAGGAGGGCGGGGAATCGTGAAAGAGCTGCTGTCCATCCCGGTCTTCCGCCGGTTCGCCGGTGTCTGGACCATCGGCAACCTCGCCGACAGCGCCCTGTTCCTGACGCTGTCCATCTGGGCCAAGGACATCTCGGGCTCCTCGAGCGCGGCCGGCCTCGTGTTCCTGGCGCTGGGACTGCCCATCGTGTTTTCCCCGCTGGTCGGTGCGCTCGCCGACAGGTTCGAACGCCGCAGGCTGCTGGTGCTGGGCAATGCGGTATCCGCCGGCAGCGCGCTGCTGCTCCTGCTGGTCACCGAACCCGGAGAGCTCTGGCTGATCTACGCGGTGGCCTTCATCTACGGTTTGCTGGGCATCCTCAACGGCGCGGCCCAGTCCGGGTTGGTGCGTGACATGCTCGATGACGAGCACCTGGACAGCGCCAACGGCATGCTGTCCACCATCGACCAGGGCCTTCGGATCTTCACTCCCCTGCTGGGCGCCGCGCTCTACACGCTGTGGGGCGGCGGCGCGCTGGCCCTGGGCGTCGCCGGGGCGCTGTTGCTCACCGCGGCCCTGCTGCTGACGGTGTCCGTGCGGGAATCCGCCCCCGAGGCGGCATCCGAACGCGGCGGGTTCTGGCACGAGAACTCCGCGGGGTTCCGCCACCTGGCGGGCATCCCGCTGCTGTGGCGCATGGTGATGGTCACCGCGACGGCCTTGGGCGTCATCGGGATGTTCGATTCGGCCCTCTTCGAACTGATCGACAAGGGCCTGGGCCTGGAACCGGGGTTCTTCGGGGTGCTCATGAGCCTGCAGGGAGCCGGAAGCATCCTGGGCGGTCTCACCGCGGCCACGCTGATGCGCAAGGCCGGGCCGGGAAGGGCAGTCGGCCTGGGACTGGCCTTGATCGCGGTGGCCGCCTTTGCCGCGGCGTCCGACCTGGTGCCGTTGGTCGCCGGCCACGGGTTGCTGCTGGTCCTCGTCATCCCCGCCCTTTTCCTGGCCGGCGTGGGTGTGCCATGGATCTTCGTGGCACTGGTGACCACCCGGCAGCGCATGACCCCGGCCCGGCTCCAGGGCCGGGCCGCCGCGGCCACCAACCTGGTCCTCAACGTCCCGCAACTGGCCTCGATTGCCGTAGGCGCCCTGCTGGTGGCGGTCATGGACTACCGCTGGCTGATGATCGTTGCCGGTGTGGTGGTCTCCGCCTGTGCGCTGGCCATGCTGCGGCGCGGACACAGGGTGGGGCCCGGTGCCGGGGTGCCCGATTCCACCGTTGCGGCCGGACCCGAAGACCGGCAACGCCCCCGGTGAAGCCGGTTCCCGCTACTCGGTGACCGAGCGCACCACCCGCGCCGGCGAACCCACCACCACGGCCCCCGCGGGGACGTCCTTGGTGACGACGGACGCGGCAGCCACCACGGCGTCGTCCCCGATCCTGACCCCCGGAAGGATGGTGGCGTTGGACCCGATCCACACATTGCGGCCGATGGCCACGGGTGCCGGATGCATGTCCGCGCGGCGGCTCGGCGCCAGGTCGTGGTTCAGGGTGGCGATCACCACGTTGTGCCCGATCAGGGTATCGTCCCCGATGTCCACCCCGCCCTGGTCTTGGAACTTGCACCCGGCATTGATGAAGATGCGCTTGCCCAGGGTGATGTTTTTTCCGAAGTCGGCGTTGAAGGGCGGGAAAAGCGTCACGGACTGATCGACCGGCTTGCCGGTCAGCAGGGCCAGCAATTCCCGGACCCTCTCCGGTTCCCGGTACCCGCCGTTCAGCTCGCCGGTGATACGCAGGGCCTCCTGGCTGGTTCGGTGCATCACCTCGTGCAACGGCGAGTCCCCCGCGATGGTGTTCCCGGCATTCAGTTCTTCCAGGAGGTCGGTGAGTTCCATGTTGTCCTTCCATTCAGGTGCCTGCCTGTTCCGCGGGCACCACTTCAAGCCTTCGCCGGGCGGGAATGCCCGTGATTGGGTCTAGCTGTTCCTGCCGCCCGGGCGGTGGTAGTCGCCCTCGGCGACGTGTTCGAGCCATGTGGTGGTCTGTGCCGGGTCATCCGCGTTCTCGAGCATCGCGAGGTGCTCCATGAAGTCCTCCGGGGTGGCACCGTGCCAATGTTCCTCCCCCGCGGGGCAGTACACGGTTTCGCCCGGCCGCACCTCCAGGACCGCGCCGTCTCGCGTGCCGAACAGCGCGATGCCGCTTGTCACGTGGAGGGTCTGGCCCTTGGCGTGGGAGTGCCATGCGGTATGGGCACCGGGGGCGAAGCGCACCCGGGCAACGATCATCCCCTGGCCCTCTTCCCGGGGATAGGCGATGGGGTCGACCCACACGTCGCCGGTGAATTGTTCCGGCGGGTTCTTGGCGGTCGGGGCCTTCGGCAGGATCGCATGGGCCATGGATCAGTTCCTTTCCTTTGCGCCAAGCGCAGGGTTCTCAACGAGGGATGTCTTGTTCCATGAACCGAGCAGCTGGAGCTTCTGGTGGGACTCCGAGCCCGGCGCCGCCGTATAGACCAGGAGGACCTGGCCCGGTTCCGCGGTGATGGCCAACTCCTCGTAGGCCAGGGTCAGCTCACCCACCTCGGGGTGGTTGAACCTCTTGGTTCCCGTGCCGTGGGTCCTCACGTCGTGGGCGGCCCACAGCGTTCGGAATCTCTCGCTCTGGGTGGACAGCTCCCCGACCAGGTCCTGGATGCCGCGGTGCTGCGGGTCCTTCCCGGCCTCGTTCCGGATGATGGCCACGCACATTTGCGCGAACAGCTCCCAGTCCGGATAGAAGTCCTTGGACGCGGGGTCCAGGAACTGGAACCGGGCAAGATTGGGCCTTCGCCCGCCGCTGCCGCCGATCACCGGCGAGTAGAACGCCCGGCCCAGTTCGTTGACGGCCAGCAGGTCCTGGGCCTCGTTGCGCACGAAGGCGACGGAATCCTTGATCGAGTCCAGGACCCATTGCAGGGATTCACGCGGCGGCCGGGACGGGGAGGCGGGGCGGCGGTGGCGTCCGGAGGTCGGGATGCCGTCGGCGGCGCGGGCAAGGTCAAAGAGGTGTGCCCGCTCGGTCTCGGTGAGCATCAGGGCACGGGCCAGGGCGTCCAGGACCGACGCCGAGGCCCCGGCAATGGCCCCGCGTTCGAGCTTCGAGTAGTACTCCACGCTGACTCCGGCAAGGACCGCCACCTCGCCGCGGCGCAGGCCGGCAACCCTCCGGTTGCCGATCGACGGCAGGCCGGCACTCTCCGGGGTGATCTTTGCCCGTCGCGACATCAGGAACTCGCGAACTTCCGACCGATTATCCATGCCCATAAGCCTACGGGTGGGCACCCGGATGAGGGATACCCTCCCAGGGCACCCATCTCCTCCGTGCCACGCAGGCCGGCGGCCCGATGGGCACGCCCTTTTCCCGGTCGTTCGCCCCTACCCCTCCCGTGCGGGCGCGCAGCGGCGTAGCCTATGCCCAATGCGTACTTTCGTCGCGGCGTGCTTGGGGAGGAAAGCCCAGATGGACAGCACTGACCGGCTGCGGAACCGATGGCTTGACACGGCCGCCGGGATCCTGCAGGAACCGGACCCGGGCGTTGCCCGGAATCAATTGAACGACGCCCTGCTCGAATCGTTCCGTGCCTTCGCGGCGGTCCGTGCCCCGCTGGCCATGACCGGCGGGCTCGGAGGGATCTCCATCTTCGGGCAGTACGCATCGCTCGACACCCCTGCCTGGCCCCTGGCCGTGGAGCGCGCCGGGACCGACCATCCGGTATTCGCCTACCACAACGCCACTGCCGACCCCCTGCCGGTGACCCTGGTCGAGGTCGGCGAGCGCGGCTGGCCGGTCTCCGAGTTCGCCGCGTCCATGATCGAACGGCTCGGCCTGAGTCCGCACCAGCTCTCGCTGCCGCTGGCCACCGCCGGGGCAGAGTCGGCAACCTACGGTTTCGTCAGCGACGGTGCGTACCTCGAGCGTGACAGGGAAACCGCCTTGTGCCTCCAGCCCATTGTTCGCGGCCTGGATGCGCACATCCGCATGCTCGAGTCCTTGTCGCCCGCCCCGGCGGCCGCACCGGAGCGCCCGCTGACCCCCCGCGAGAAGCTGGTGCTTGCCTTGGTCGCACGGGGTTGCACCGCGGAAGGCATTGCTGCCCGGCTCTGTGTCTCTCCACGAACCGTGCACAAACACCAGGAGAACCTATACCGGAAATTGGGCGCGGTGGACCGTCTTTCCGCGGTCCTCCGCGCCCAACAATGCGGGTTGCTCCCCCAGCAGCCCGCCCGTGCCGATGATCGTCCCGGCTTCTATGCCGGGAACTCACACACCCCGTTTGACACCGCGTCCGTCAGCGCCTCGGCGAGCATCTGATCCAGGAAGTCGGTGTGGTTCCCGATGTAGCCGATGGCACTGCTCTCCTTGCCGGAACCGAGCAGGCCGGGGCCCGAATTCCCGGTCTCGTTGCCCCACGCGGCGAACGCGATTTCGGAGATGTTGGCGTTGTTGTAGATCAGGGGCACGTGCGAGATGCCTTCCGCCTCCATCCACGGCTCCAGGTACGGCACGAGATCGACCTTGCCCACGCAGTCCGGGGCGATCTCCGGGATGACGAACAGGTCCGCCAGGACATCCAACGGGATCCATCGCTCCGACTTCAGCTGCTGCGCGTAGGCGGCATCGGTCCACTGCTTCTTGAAACATTCGTGCGCCAGCGCCGCAGGGGCCGCCACCACTGACAACAATGCGACGGCCCCGGTGGCCGCAACGGCCCGGACTCCCCAAGTTCTGATACCCATTTAGATTCCTCCAAGGTTGATGGCGCGTTCCCTTCGCGCCGACACGCCCAAGTCTTCCCCTGGAGCAGGTGCGGCGCCATACGCAGTCGTACGTAGCCGGGGCCCGATCCTCCCGTTCCAGGAGCGCCGGCACTGCGCTTACGCCCCGCCGGCGCCGTCCACCTGCTCCACGATGCGCGTCTTTGGCCCCGAGGCCAGCGCGGGCGAAACTGCGGGCAAGGACCAGACCTTCGACCGAAGCCGGTCCAGGAAGTCCGCGGCTTCGGCGCGGGAGGCGAAATCCAAATCAAGCACCACATAGTGCCCGTCGTCGACGGGGCGGTAGATGCGCTCTGCCAGGACGCCGGAGTCGGCCCGCCCCAGCGGGTCTGCTCCGTACGCACCCAACCACATCCCGAAGTCCTTGACGCCATGCTCTATCTGCAGCGTGTACATCACGCTTTCCTTTCCTCGCGGCCGCTTCCGCGGCCGATGACTTGAGCGTAGGCGCGGGGCCAGGCATCCCGCCATCCCAGTTTTCTGGGATCCACAAACCTCTCTGCCCCGCACCCAGCGGCGCGCATACTTGTCCCATGGAAAGCAGGTGGGTCCAGGGCCGCCGGATCGAGCGCATCGCCGCCCTGGACGACGCGCGGCTGGAGAGCCACGAATACCGGCGTGCGGTGCTTCGGGAAATCGCCGGGATCGCCGGGCACGACGCCTGGGTGTGGCCGCTGGCCGATCCGCTCACCACCGTCGGGATCTCCCCGATGGCACGCATCCCCTGCGCCGAGGAACTTCCCCTGCTGATCGCACTCAAGTACGCCACCGCACTGAACCGCTGGACGACGCTGCCGACGGCCCCGGCGCGAGCACTCTCACTGGCCGCGGTCTCCGGCGGCGACCTGTCATGCAGCCAATCCTGGGCCGGGATCCTGTGCAGGTACTCGATCACCGACGTGCTGTCGATTGCCTTTGCGGACAGGTGGGGCATCTGGGGCTGGCTTGACTTATGGAGAGGCCACGGCGCCGGCACTTTCACCGGCGAGGAAGCGGAACAGGTCTCGGAGCTGGCCCCGGCGATCGCCACCGGCCTACGGCACTGTTCGGCGCGCCAGTTCCAGTCAGGCTACGATGCCCGCGCACCCCTCCATGAGCAGGCGGTGCTGGTGTTGGGCGACGACCTGGGGATCGTCAGCCAGACCGATTCGGCCGCCCTGTGGCTGGACCTCTTGCAGCGCGGACCCCGTCCGCACCAGGGCATTCCGGCCGAGGTGCTCAACGTGGCTGCACAGTTGCTGGCCACCGAACGGGGCGTCGATGCGCACCCGGCCAGCGCCCTGGTCCACGTGGGGGCAGGGGTGTGGGCGCGTTTGTCGGCCTCGCGCATGAACACACCGGCCGGAGGCGCGGCGGCACCCATCGCGGTGACCATCCAGGACGCGTTGCCCGCCGAACGCCTGGCGGTCTTCGAGCGGTCCTTCGCCCTGAGCCCGCGCGAATGCCAGCTGCTTGAGCTTGCGGGTAGCGGGCTGGACACCGCGGCGCTCGCGGATGCCCTGGGCATCGGCAGGTACACGGTGCAGGACCAGTTCAAGTCCCTGTTTGGCAAGTGCGGAGTGCAAAGCCGCGGTGCCCTGGTTGCCATGGCCGCCGGCCGTTGACCCGCCGGAATGGATCAGCCGAAGCAGGAAACCCGAACCGGAACCGGACGCGGTGGACCGCCATCCGGCGGTAACGATGAGCGTCCCGGCGGCTACACCGGCAGCTCACACGCCCCGCTGGACACCGCGTCCTCCAGCGCTTCGAAGACCAGCAAGTCAAGGGCATCGAAGTGGTTCTCCAGGTAGCCAATGGCCCGACTCTCCTTGCCGGATCCCAACAGGGCCGGCTCCGAGTTCCCGTTCACATTGGCAAACGCACCAATCGAGTTTGCGGAGATATTGGTGTTCAAGTAGATCAGCGGAACGTGCGAGATGCCCTCAGCCTTCATCCACGGCTCCAGGTAGGGGACGAAATCGATCTTGCCCACGCAGTCCGGGGCGATCTCCGCAATGACGAACCGGTCCGCAATGACGTCCAGCGGGATCCAACGCTCCTGCTGCAGCTGCTGCGCGTAGGCGGCATCGCTCCACTGCTTCTTGAAGCAGTCGTGCGCCAGCGCCGCGGGGGCCGCCACGACCGACAGCAACGCCACGGCCCCGGTGACCGCGGCGGCCCGGACCCCCCAAGTTCTGATACCCATTTTTGATTCCTCCAAGGTTGGCGGCGCGTTCCCATCGCACCGATACGTTCAAGTCTTCCCCCGGGGAACGTCGCGCGCCATGCGCATTGGTACGTAGTCAGCCAATGCCGAGTCCGCCGGTCCGAGATCAGGAAGGTCCGAACCGTTTCCATGCGCGGACGATATGTGCCGGCCAACCGCCGCCTGCGGCAACTTCAGCGACACCTGCCATTCAGTGCCAAAGTAATCGAGGCCTAGAACAGCCCCGAGTGGGCCTCGATGAGCTCGGGTCCGTCGTTGCGGACATTGCCCACCGCCGCGTCGACCTCGCGCAGCTCCCAGCCGGAGGCAACCTCATCGGCCCCGGCGCGCACCATCTCCACCAGCTCGTCGGCATTCTTGTTTTCCGGATCCAGCCATTCGGCCAGTGATTCCTTGGCCAGCGGGAGCGGCAGCCGGTCGTGCAGCCCGTGCAGTTCCCGCAGGACCGGTGATTCCGCGTCGGCCTCCGGGGACGGGCCGGTGAGGATCGTGGTGGAGAGCAGCCACTGCCCCGGTTCCCCGTCCCCCTTGGCCGGGTCCTTCCACCACTCGTAGAGCCCGGCAAAGAAGATCAGCGACTCGTCGGCAGGGTGAACGTAGAACGGGCGCTTCTTGGCCTTGGGGGTGTCTCCCGCCAGCCATTCGTAATACCCCTCGGCGGGCACTGCGCAGCGCCGTGCCTTGACCGCGGACCTGAAGGTCGGCTTCTCGATCACGGTTTCGCTGCGGGCGTTGAAGGCACGCACGCCCACGGCGGGGTCCTTCGCCCACACGGGAACCAGTCCCCATTTGGCCACATGCACCTGCCGGTGCGCCGCGCCCTCGACGAGGCGCTCCAGCACGATGGGCACGTCGGTGGTCGGGGCGATGTTCCAGGATTGCCGCAGTTCCAGGTTCGCGTCGGCCTCGGCTTCCGCCTCCGCCACCAGATCTCCGATGGCCTTGGCCATCACATATCGTCCGCACATGGAATAAGACTCTCACGTCCTCGGTTACGTGGGGTATGAGCGAAAATACAAAACTTGCCCCGTACATTCCCGAAGCCGGTGCGGTCACGATGTTCACCACCTCGTGGTGCGGCTACTGCCGCAACCTCAAGCGCCTCATGGATGCCAAGGGAATCGGCTACACCGAGGTAAACATCGAGGAAGTCGCGGGAACCGCCGAGCTGGTCGAGGGCTTCAACGGCGGGAACCAGACCGTCCCGACCTTGGTCTTCCCCGATGGGACTTCCGCAACAAACCCGCGGATTGAGGAAGTCCTCGAGCGAGTCTAGTCAGGCTGTGCTTGGATGGAGGGGTGCCACTTGCCGAAAGGCGAGCGGCACCCCTTCCACGTTAAGCATTTTCGTCGCGCACGTGCGCGACCCCGCATGAATGGAGTGACATGTCACAAAAGGTCCAGGCCGTAATCGTCCGCGCCAAGGATGCGCCCGTCGAGACGGTGACCATCGTTGTCCCGGACCCCGCAGCGGGCGAGGCAGTGGTTGACATCCTCACCTGCGGCGTCTGCCACACCGACCTGCACTACAAGCTCGGCGGCATCGGCAACGACTACCCGTACCTGCTCGGGCACGAGGCCACCGGCGTGGTCTCCAAGATCGGCGAGGGAGTCAGCAACGTCGCCGTCGGCGACCGCGTGATCCTGAACTGGCGTGCGGTCTGCGGCCAGTGCCGTGCCTGCGCCAAGGGCACCCCGCAGTACTGCTTCAACACCGCCAACGCCTCGCAGAAGATGACCCTGGAGGACGGCACCGAGCTCTCGCCGGCCCTGGGCATCGGCGCCTTCGCCGAGAAGACCCTGGTCGCGGCCGGGCAGTGCACCAAGGTCGACGAGGACGTCGACCCGGCCGCCGTGGGCCTGCTGGGCTGCGGCGTGATGGCCGGCATCGGTGCCGCCATGAACACCGGAGAGGTCAAGCGCGGCGAGTCCGTGGCCGTGATCGGCTGCGGCGGGGTCGGCATCGCCGCCATCGCCGGGGCGAAGCTGGCCGGCGCCACCACCATCGTCGCGGTGGACATCGACGACGACAAGCTGGCCATGGCCACCAAGATGGGTGCCACGCACACCGTGAACTCCAAGACCAACGACGCCGTCGAGGGCATCAAGGCCGTCACCGGCGGCTTCGGCGCCGACGTGGTCATCGAGGCCGTGGGCCGCCCGGAGACCTACAAGCAGGCGTTCTACGCCCGCGACCTGGCCGGCCGCGTGGTCCTGGTCGGCGTCCCGACCCCCGAGATGAAGCTGGAGCTGCCGCTGCTGGACGTCTTCGGCCACGGCGGATCGCTGAAGTCCTCCTGGTACGGCGACTGCCTGCCGTCCCGCGACTTCCCGATGCTGGTCGAGCAGTACAAGCTCGGCCGCCTGGACCTGGACGCCTTCGTCTCCGAGCGCATCGCACTGGGCGACGTCGAGGCCGCGTTCACCAAGATGGGCGAGGGCAAGGTCCTGCGCTCGGTGGTGGAACTCTAATGAGCGCCCAGATCCAAAACATCGTCACCTCCGGCACCTTCTCCCTGGACGGGGGAACCTGGGACGTGGACAACAACGTCTGGATCGTCGGCAACGAGGACGAGGTCTTCGTGATCGACCCGGCCCACGAGCCGTCCAAGATCAAGGAAGCTGTGGGCAACCGTGCGGTCAAGGCCGTGCTGCTGACCCACGGGCACGACGACCACATCCGCTACGCCCGCGCGTTCGCGGACCTGGTCCAGGCCCCGGTCCACCTGAACCCGGCCGACACCATGCTCTGGCAGGATGTTTTCCCGGGCACCACTGCGGATCACGAGATCAACGACGGGGACACCTTCGAGGTTGCCGGGACCACCCTGGTGGCGCTGCACACCCCCGGGCACTCGCCGGGTTCGACCTGCTTCTACGCCGAGGAACTGGGAACCCTGTTCTCCGGCGACACGCTGTTCAACGGCGGGCCGGGCGCCACCGGGCGCAGCTACTCGAGCTTCGAGACGATCATCGACTCGATCCGCGAACGCCTGCTCACCCTGCCCGGGGCCACCGTGGTGAACACCGGACACGGCGATGCCACCACCATCGGCGCCGAGGCACCGAACCTGGACGAGTGGATCAAGCGCGGGCACTAGCCACACGCGCAAG
>NZ_JBIXLN010000031.1:0-60034 GCF_045798555.1 Paeniglutamicibacter sp. MACA_103
GGGATCGCGGCCTATTCGTTGCTGCGGGAGCACCGGGTGGGGCCGGGCAGCAAGGTCGGGGGGCTGGGGCCGGGCGGAGCCGGCCACCTGGCCGTGCGGCTCGCGGAAGCGATGGGTGCCAAGGCGAGCGTGCTGGCCGTCGGCAGCGCCGCACGCGATCCGGCACCGGGCCCGGGGGCGGCGGACGGTTCGCCGGAGGTGCTCATCGACATCGGGACGGCGGTTTCCGGACGCCCGGGCGATGCCGGGTCGTTGGTAGGCTCGATTGCAGAAACCCGCCAGTTGCTCGAATTCTGCGCGGGACACCAGGTTGCCTGCGAGATCGAGCTGGTGGATGCGCGGGACGCCAACGAGGCGTGGGAACGGATTCTCGCCGCGGACGTGCAACATGGGTTTGTTCTGGACCTCGCCACATTGGGCGGGAACGACTAAGGAGGGTGCATGAGCACGCTGTTCACCAAGATCATCGACGGCGATATCCCCGGACGCTTCGTCTGGAAGGACGAGCACTGTGTGGCGTTTTTGACCATCGGCCCGATCACGCACGGCCACACCCTGGTGGTGCCGCGTGAGGAAGTGGACCACTGGGTCGACGCCCCGGCCGAGCTGATGAACCACCTTCTCGCGGTGGCCGGGCACATCGGCCGGGCCCAGGTGCGGGCCTTTGGCTCCCAGCGGGCCGGGCTCATGGTCGCCGGGTTCGAGGTCCCGCACCTGCACGTGCACGTGTGGCCCACCAACTCCTTGGCCGACTTCGACCTGGCGCGGGCGGACAACGACCCGGATCCGGCGACGATGGATGCCAACGCGCAGACGCTGCGCGAGGCGCTGCGGGCCGACGGCCACGGGGACCTGGTCCCCGACGCCTGATCCCGGAGGCCCGGGCCGAAACATGGGGCTGCCCGGGACGATCCACTGTGATCGTCCCGGGCAGCCTTGCGTGTACCCGGGCGTTGCCGGCCGGTGCCGGGCGGCGCGCCTACTTGGCGGCGGCGAGCCCGTCGCGCATGGCCGTGCGGATCCGCTTGGCGGAGACCGAGTAGGCCGTGCCCAGTTCCTGGGCGAAGAGCGAGACCCGGTATTCCTCCAGCATCCACTTCACCGCAGCGAGCGGAGCGGGGGTGCGCACCCCGGGGACCAGCTGCCCGAGCGCCGCGTCGTATTCGTCCTCCAGCGCCTGGATGTCCAGGGTCGCCGCGTTGTCTCGTGCCAGGTGCCCGGTGCCGAGCTTTTCCAGCCGCTTCTCGATGGCCGCGATGTAGCGCGGCAGCTGGGCCAGCTGCGCATAGCCGGTGTTGGCCACGAATCCCGGGTACACCAGCTGCTCGAGCTGGGACTTCACGTCGTTCAGCGCATTGACCAGGGCCAGCGAGGAGGCGGACTTCAGCTCCTTGTTGATCCGCCGGGTCCCGGAGAGCACCTTCTCGACGATGGCGGTGACCGCGAAGACCGTGTCGATCAGCTCGGCGCGGACGCGTTCGTAGAGCGCGTCGAACTCCGCCTTGTCGAAGGGCAACTTCTCGGGGACGAGCCGGTCCACCGCCGCCATGGTGCAGTCCTGGATCAGCGAGGCCACCGAGCCATGCGGGTTCTGCGTGAAGACCAGCTTTTCCTGGTTGTTCAGGTGGTCAAGGACGTACCGGGCGGGGGAGGGGACCTTGAGCAGCAGCAGCCGGATGACGCCGGTGCGGTGGGCGGCCAGCTGCTCGACGGGGTTGCGGAAGACAGTCAGGCGCACGGAGCTCTTCTCGTCCAGCAGCGCCGGGTAGGCGGTGACCTGCTGCCCGGCAACCTCGGTGACGACCTTGGGGGTGATGGCACCATTGATGCCCACGCCGGTGTCCCAGTCGGTGAGCCCGGTGCGTTCCCACACCGTGGTCGCCACTACCGTTGCGGCGCCGGGACGCGAGGCGGCGGGGGCCTTGGCGCCCCTGCCCTTCTGCTGGCCCAACTTCGCGTCGGACGAACCGGGCGAACCGGGTGAGCCGGTGGGCAGCGCGGCTCCGGGCTTGACGCCCAGGGAACGGGCGAGGGCCGAGCGGTTGGCGGCGGCCAGCGTCTGCTGCAGCACCGCCAGTTCCTGGGACTCGTCCAGGATCTTGGCGTCGGAGTCCACGACGGTGAAGGTGAAGCGCAGGTGCGCAGGCAGCGCCTCCCAGTTCCAGGACCCCGGGGGGATCACCACGCCCTTGAGCCGGCGCAGCGCCAGCTCCAGGGACGCGGCCAGGTCGTCGGTCTCCGGGTTGAAGTCCGCCTCCAGCGCGGCCACGGCGGCGCGGGCGACGTCGGGGGCCGGGACGAAGTTCTTGCGGATGTGTTTGGGCAGCGACTTGATCAGCGCGGTGACCAGTTCCACGCGCAGCCCCGGGATGAGCCAGCGGAAGCGCACGGGGTCCAGCTGGTTCAGGAACAGCACCGGCACGCGCACCGAGACGCCGTCGGATTCCCCGGCGCGGGCCGCCGGGTTGTACTCGTAGACCAAATCCAGGTCCAGGGTGCCGTGGCGCCAGGTGCGCGGGTAGGCGTCCTCGTCCAGTTCGGTGGCGTCGGCGGCCAGCATGTCTTCGGGGTTGAAGTCCAGCAGCGTCGGGTCCTCGTGCCGGGCGGCCTTCCACCACTTGTCGAAGTGCCGCTCGGAGAGGACCTCGGGGCCCAGGCGCGCATCGTAGAACTCGAAGAGGTCCTCGTCGCTCACGCGCAAGTCGCGCCGGCGCATGCGGGTCTCGAGTTCCTCGATGTCTTCGAGCACCCGGCGGTTGCGGGCGAAGAACTTGTGGTGGGTCTTCCAGTCGCCCTCCACCAGTGCGTGGCGGATGAACAGCTCGCGGCAGAGCTCCGGGTCCACGCGGGAGTACTGGATGCGGCGGCGCGGCACGATCGGCAGCCCGAAGAGCGTGACCTTCTCGTACCCCATGACGGCCCCGGAGTTCCGCGACCAGTGCGGCTCGGAGTAGCTGCGCTTGAGCAGGTCCCCGGCGACCTCCTCGACCCACCGGGGGTCCAGCCGTGCCGCGGTGCGGGCCCAGAGCCGGCTGGTCTCCACCAGTTCGGCGGCCATGACCCACTCGGTGTTCTTGCGCGAGAGCGCGGAGCCGGGGAAGACGGAGAAGCGGGTGCCGCGGGCCCCGACGTATTCGCGCTTGCGCTCGTCCCAGGAGCCCACGTGGCCCAGCAGTCCGGTGAGCAGGGAAATGTGGATGGCGTCCTCGTTGGCCGCGGGGTCCACGGGTTCGGGGGAGATCGCGATGCCCAGCGGCTTGGCCAGCTGGCGCAGCTGGGTGAACAGGTCCTGCCACTCGCGCACGCGCAGGTAGTTGATGTATTCGTTCTTGCACAGGCGCCGGAACGCGGAGGAGGAGAGCTCCTTCTGCTTTTCCTGCAGGTAGCGCCAGAGGTTCAGCAGCGAGGAGAAGTCGGACTTCGCGTCCATGAAGCGCTTGTGCATCTCCTGGGCGCGCTCGCGCTTGCCGGTTTCCTCGCTGGGGCGCTCGCGCGGGTCCTGGATGGACAGGGCGGCGGCCAGCACCATGACCTCCTTGGCGCAGCCCCGGGATCCGGACTCCACGATCATCCTGCCCAGCCGGACGTCGACGGGCAGCTGGGCCAGCGACTTGCCGACCGGGGTGATGGTGGCCTCGGTGCCGGTGTTCAACGCGCCGAGCTCGCGCAGCAGCGCCACGCCGTCGTTGATCGACTTGGCATCCGGGGGCTGGACGAAGGGGAAGTCCGCGACGTCGCGCGCGGTGCGCACCACGCCCATGGAGCTCATCTGCAGGATGACGGCAGCCAGGTTGGTGCGCAGGATCTCCGGGTCGGTGAACTCGGGGCGCGTCTCGAAGTCGTCCTGCGAGTAGAGCCGGATGGCGATGCCGTCGGACACGCGCCCGCAACGGCCCGAGCGCTGGTTGGCGCTGGCCTGCGAGACCCGCTCGATGGGCAGGCGCTGGACCTTGGTGCGGTGGGAGTAGCGCGAGATGCGCGCGGTGCCGGTGTCGATGACGTACTTGATGCCCGGCACGGTCAGCGAGGTCTCGGCGACGTTGGTCGCCAGCACGATGCGCCGGTTCTTCCCGGGGTTGAAGACCTGGTGCTGCTCGGCCAGAGAGAGCCGGGCGAACAGCGGCAGGATCTCGGTGCCCGCCAGGCGCCGGTTGGTCTTCACGCGGGCCCGCAGCACCTCGGCGGCGTCGCGGATCTCGCGCTCGCCGGGGAAGAAGATGAGGATGTCCCCGGGGGCCTCGGCGGCAAGTTCGTCCACGGCCTCGGCGATGGCGTCCAGCGGGTCGCGGTCCTCGGCCTGGGCGTCGGGGTCCAGCTCGTCATCGTCCATGCCGTCGGCCGGGTTCAACGGCCGGTAGCGCAGCTCGACCGGGAAGGTGCGGCCGGAGACCTCGATGATCGGCGCGGGCACCGGTTCCTCGCCCTCGGGCCCGGGGGCGGCGAAGTGCTCGGCAAAGCGCTGGGGGTCGATGGTCGCCGAGGTGATGACGATCTTCAGATCCGGGCGCTTGGGCAGGATCCGGCGCAGGTAGCCGAGCAGGAAGTCGATGTTGAGGCTGCGTTCGTGGGCCTCGTCGATGATGATGGCGTTGTACTTCTTCAGCAGCTTGTCGCGCTGGATCTCGGCCAGCAGGATGCCGTCGGTCATCACCTTGACCTTGGTGGCGCGGGAGACCTCGCCGGTGAAGCGCACGTGGAAGCCGACGTCCTCGCCGATCTTGGTGCCCAGCTCCTCGGCGATGCGCTCGGCGACGGTGCGTGCGGCCAGGCGGCGGGGCTGGGTGTGCCCGATCATGCCGCGTTCGCCCATGCCCAGCTCCAGGAGCATCTTGGGCAGCTGGGTGGTCTTGCCGGACCCGGTTTCACCGGCGACGATGACCACCTGGTTGTCCTTGATGGCGGACATGATGTCATCGCGTCGCGCGGAAACGGGAAGGGCTTCGGGGTACGAAATCGTCAGGGCCATGATGACCCAAGTCTATGCCAGCGGTGTCGGGGGCCTGTGCTGCCCCTGCCATGGGCCAGGGCAGGTCACCGGGTGCAGCGGATCCCGCCGCCGGCCACCGGATTCCCGACTTTCGAGGTGTCAAAACACGGCTTTGTCCACGGTACCGTCTGATTCTCGCCACAGATGGATACCAATTGTCCGATTCTCGTTGTCAATTGATGAAAGATGCGTGGCAAGATGATGAATGAAGCACTGTTTGTCTTGCAATTCAGGGCAGATGGAAGAAATGTGAGTAGCTTCACATGTAGTATCGAATCACCTCATGAGACGAACTTCCTGCCCTTCGGCCGAGGAGGTACAAATCCTGAATTTGCCCGGAAATGGCCAACACCGAACGCCAGGCATGACACTCGCACGTCATGAAAGGAACACAATGAAAATCTTCAAGTCCGTACAGATCGCAGCCTCGGTCGCTGCCACCGCCCTGGTGCTCACCGCCTGCGGCGGATCCACGACCCCGGAGGCCACCGGTACCTCGGCAGCAGCGGGCCCCGTGACGATCGGCATTGCCCAGTACGTGTCACACCCGTCCCTCGATGCCGTCGTGACCGGTTTCAAGAAGGGCATGGCGGACGCCGGCTACACGGGCGACGACAAGGTCAAGTACGACTTCGCCAACGCCCAGGCCGACCAGGCCACGAACACCTCGATCGTGGGCAAGTTCGCATCCGACAAGGACATGGACCTGGTCCTGGCCATCGCCACCCCGACCGCGCAGGCCGCGGCCCAGTCGATCACCAACATCCCGGTGCTCTTCTCCGCCGTCACCGATCCGCTGGAAGCCAAGCTGGTCTCCAGCCTCGAGGCCCCGGGCGCCAACGTCACCGGCACCTCGGACAAAAACCCCGTCAAGGAGCAGCTCGAGCTGCTCAAGAAGATCAAGCCGGATGCCAAGACCGTCGGCATCGTCTACTCCTCCGGTGAGGTCAACTCCGGGGTCCAGGTCCAGTGGGCCAAGGACGCCGCGGCCGAACTCGGCCTGACCATCGAGGAGAAGGCCATCTCGGCATCCTCCGAGGTCCAGCAGGCGGCATCGGGCATGGACGTCGACGCCTTCTACGTCCCGACCGACAACGCCGTGGTTTCCGCCCTGGAAGGCCTGCTGCAGACCGCCCAGGACAAGAAGATCCCGGTGATCGCGGCCGACGGCGAGTCCGTCAAGCGCGGGGCCACCGCCACCTACGGCCTGAACTACGAGAAGCTCGGCGAGCAGACCGCGGCCATGGCCGTGAAGCTCCTCAAGGGCGAGACCCAGGCTGCAACGATGCCGGTCGAGACCATCACCCAGGTCGAGCTGTACGTCAACACCACCGCCGCGGAAAAGATCGGACTTACCTTCCCGGCAGAGATGCTCTCCGAAGCGGCCGAAACCTACAAGTAACCCCGGCCGCAAACACGGTCCATCCGGTGGCCGGTCGGCTTACTCCGACCGGCCACCGACATTTACCCAACTCCCAGAACGCAAGGATCCACCCATGATCACCGCGGTTGAACTAGGCCTGATCTACGCGATCATGGCACTCGGGGTCTACCTGACCTTCCGCATTCTCGACTTCCCCGACCTGACCGTCGACGGAAGCTTCACCACCGGCGCGGCCGTCGCCTCAATCTCGATCATCAATGGCGTCAACCCGTTCATTGCCACGATCTTCGCCTTCTTCATCGGGGCCATCGCCGGTGTCATCACCGGCCTGCTGCACACCAAGGGCAAGATCGACGGGCTGCTGGCCGGTATCCTCACCATGATCGCCCTCTACTCCATCAACCTGCGCATCATGGGCAAGGCGAACCTCCCCTTGCTGGGTGAAACCACCGTGCTGACCTTCCTGCGGGAGAACCGGATGCTGGGGACCTGGGCCTCCGCCGGGCTGATGTTCGTCGGCTGCCTGGTCGCGGTGGCGGTCATCGTGTGGTTCCTGCGCACAGACGTCGGCCTGGCCATGCGCGCCACCGGCGACAACGAGGAAATGATCCGCTCCCTCGGCGTGAACACCGACAACCAGAAGATCCTGGGCCTGGCTCTTTCCAACGGCCTGGTCGGCATCTCCGGAGCGGTCATCGCCCAGTTCCAGGGCTTCGCCGACATCGGCATGGGCATCGGTGTCATCCTGATCGGCCTCGCCTCGGTCATCGTGGGCCAGGCCATCTTCGGCCAGAAGTTCATCTGGATTGCCGCGCTGGCCGTCGTCTTCGGTTCCGTCGCCTACCGGATGGTCATCCAGTTGGCCCTGATGGCCGGTCTGGAAGTCAACGACATGAAGCTGATCTCCGCGGTCCTCGTGGTCATCGCCCTGCTCCTGCCGCAATGGAAGGGATTCGGGAAGTTCGCCAACCGCATCAGCATCCGCACCAAGTCCATGACCACCGAGGACAAGAAGGAGGTGGGTGTCGATGCTTGAGATCACCAGCCTGAACAAGACGTTCTTCCCCGGAACCGTCAATGAGCGCAAGGCGCTGCGGGACATCAACCTGACGCTCACCGACGGCGAATTCGTCACGGTCATCGGCTCCAACGGCGCCGGCAAGTCCACCGTGCTGAACATGGTCGGCGGCAAGCTGCGTCCCGACACCGGGGCTGTGAGCATCGCGGGCAAGAACGTGACCAAGCTTCCGGACCACGCCCGCGCCAGGTACATCGGCCGCGTCTTCCAGGACCCGATGGCCGGCACCGCGCCGAACATGACCATCGAGGAGAACATGTCCCTCGCGCTGGGCCGCGGCACGCTGCGCGGACTGGCCTTCGGGGTCAACAAGCGCAAGCGCGAGATGTTCGTCGAGGAACTGCGCTCGCTGGAACTCGGCCTGGAAAACCGGCTCAAGGCCAAGGTCGGGCTGCTCTCCGGCGGCCAGCGCCAGGCGCTGAGCCTGCTCATGGCCACGTTCTCCGGGCCCAAGATCCTGCTGCTCGACGAGCACACCGCGGCCCTGGATCCGCAGCGCGCCGCGCTGGTGGCACGTCTGACCGAGGAAATCGTCGTGCGCCACCAGCTGACCACGCTGATGGTCACGCACAACATGGAACAGGCGCTGCGCCTGGGCACGCGACTGATCATGATGCACGACGGACAGATCATCCTGGACCTGGACTCGGCACAAAAGGCCAAGATGACGGTTCCCGGCCTGCTGCACGAGTTCGAGAAGATCAAGGGTGCCCAGCTCGACGACCGGACCATGCTCCAGTAGTCCGGCCCACGCCCCCGCGCCCGCCTCCTGACGGAGGCGAGGAGCCTTCAAGGGAGCGGTGCCGCCAGAAGCCAGTGGTCCTTCCGAAACGGGGGAGCGCGGGTGGGCGGTGCCGCTCCCTTTTGCGTGCGCAGGGGCAGCAAGTTCGCGGCCGGGGCGGCCGCGAACTTGCCGCCGCGGCTTCTATGTCCCTTCCGCCCGCGCCGGCTACTGCAGGGCGGAGGTCAGGCGGGCCAGGTTGTCCAACACCGTGGAGCGCAGCGGCTGCCGCATCCACTCTTCCAGCGTCAGCAGCCGGCTGACCTCCCGGTACCCGTCTTCGACCTCGCGCATCTGCGCCACGAAGCCGGCGTCGCGCACCAGCATCGAGACCTCCATGTTCAGGCCGAAGGAGCGCATGTCCATGTTGCTGGAGCCGATCAGCGCCGTCTCGTCATCGATGGTGAAGTGCTTGGCGTGCAGGATGTACGGGGCCGGGTAGAGGTAGATGTCCACCCCGGCGCGCAGCAGCTCCTCGTAGTAGGAGCGCTGCGCGTGGTAGACCAGCGCCTGGTCCCCGATCTCGGAGACGAACAGGTCCACCGGGACCCCTCGCGCCACCGCCGAGGTGATCGCGTACATCAGCGACTCGTCGGGCACGAAGTAGGGCGAGGTGATCACGATGCGCTCCTGGGCCGCGTGGATCAGCCCCAGGAAGAGGCGCAGGTTGTTTTCCCGCTCGAACCCGGGTCCCGAGGGGACCACCTGGGTGAGCATGGTGCCGGACTGGACCCGGTGGTCGATCAGCGCACCGCTCAGCCGCCCCAGCGATTCCCCGCTGGCCACCAGTTCGGCCCGCCGCACCCCCTCGAGGATGACCTCCCCGGTTTCGGAGTACCAGTCGGAGATGAACACCGCGTCCAGCGTGGCCACGCCCGGACCGCGCAGCTCCACGACCAGCTCCTTCCACAACAGCCCGCGCTTGATGTTCTTCTTCACGTTGTAGTGGCGCGAGATCATGTTCAGCGAACCCATGTAGCCGACGGTGCCGTCAATGATGAGGATCTTGCGGTGGTTGCGCAGGTCGGGGCGCTGGAACTTGCCCTTCAGCGGCTGCAGGGGAAGCATCAGGCTCCACTGCGCGCCCATCGCCTCCAGGCGCGCCGTGGTGTCGGCATAGTGCGCCTTGCCGCGGGAGGCCCAGTGGTCAAGCATCACGTTCACCCGCACCCCGCGCGCAATCGCCCGCTCCAGCGCCTCGAAGAAGTCGTTGGTGGTCGCGTCCGCGCTGAGGATGTAGAACTGCACGTGGACGTAGTCGTTGGCCGCATCGACGGCGTCGGCCATGGCCTTGATGGTCTGTTCGTAGTCGCCCAGCAGCCGACCGGAATTCCCCGCCAAGAGCGGCAGGCCGCCGTATCTGGTGTTCATCTCGACCAGCGAGTTGAACCAGGCCGGGTTCTTCCCGTGGGTTTCGTCGTGGAGTTCCTCGGCGCTCACCGCGCGCATGAACGTGTTGATCTCGTCCTGCACCTCGCGGCGCTTGCGCGGCAGCTTCGGGGAACCGATGAGCAGGAACGCGATGACCCCGAAGTAGGGGATCAGGAAAATGGCCAGCAGCCACGCCATGCCCGAGGTGGGACGGCGGTTGCGGGGAACGAAGATCACCGCCAGGACGCGAATGGCCAAATCAAGGACCACCAATGCGGTCGCCCACCACCAGGCACCAGTAAACATGTAGGCAACTTTCCCCGAAATCCGCTATTCATTCCCAAGGTACGCTAGCCGATCCCCGGAACGGGATTCGACACCGGGACGCGCAACACGGGGGAGGGGAAGTGCGCGGGACCCGCGGGAGGGCGAGCCGCGCGTCAGCCGATCGCCTCGGCCTCGTCGTCGCGCGGGGAGAACACGACCTCGTTGCCCAGCCCGTTGAAGGTCTTCACCGGGCGGCTGATGTCCCAGGGCGGCCATTCGGCGATCCCCATGGTGGCAAAACAGACCCAGGCCTCGTGCATCGCCCCGGCCAGGGACTGCGGGGCCTGTCCGCCCACCAGTGAAGTCGCGTCCTCGGCGGCCAGGTTGTCAAAGACGAAGGGAAGCTCGGTTCCGTGTGCAGCGCCCAGGTCATCCACGGGGCTGTGCCAGGCGAATTCGTACACCTGGGTCTGGCCTCCGGCATAGCGCCGGGCATCGGCCAGCGTGTACACCGGCACCCGCAGCAACTTGTCGGTGGCCAGGGCACCGAGGATCTCGCCCGGGCCCGCACCGGGGCGGTTGCGCCAGAAGAGCCGCTGCGCCTCCTTGGAGATGCCGGCCTTCCGCCGGGCCAGGGCCAGGTGCATCCGGGAGACCTTGGCTCCGCGGCCCGTCGGCCCAAGCCAGAGCCGGCACTCCTGGGCCGTGGTGCCGATCAGCAGCGGGATGGCGGTTCCGGCGCCGCCAAGCATGGCCTGCAGCGGATCCTCGGGGACCAGCTGGGGCTCGATCGCCAGTGAATAGGCGGGGCCGCCGTTCAACGGGGTCGACTCGGTGGCCACGCGGGCCTGGGAAGCCAGCAGGTCCGCGGGCGTGCGGGCCGCAAAATCCTCGCGCGTGGCTTCGATGCCCAAATCCGTGGCGATGCGTTGGGTCATCCGCCTGGCCCGGGCCAGGGGCCAGGCCGAGAGCGGGGAACTTTGGATGATGGCGCGCGCGAACAGGGACGAGGCCCTGGGGTGGGCCAGCAGCGCCGCCACCAGCGAGCCGCCGGCCCCGTGTCCCATGAGCGTGACCTGGTCCGGGTCCCCGCCGAAGGAGGCGATGTTGGCCCTGACCCATTCCAGGGCGGCAACGACGTCGGCCAGCCCCAGGTTCAGCGGGGCATCCTCCAGCACCGAGAACCCCTCAGCGCCCAGCCGGTAGTTTGCCGCGACGAAGACCACCGCGTCCCGGGCAAACGCGGTTCCGTCGTGGACCGGCAGGGCGTTGGAGCCATGCTGCAGCGATCCGCCATGGATCCAGAGCAGCACCGGGCGCAGGCCGGCGGGGCGCTTGGCCGGGGCAAAGACGTTCACGTTCAGGCAGCCGTCGCCGGGGATGGAGACGGTGGGCAGCAGCTTGCCCAGAGCTCCGGAATAGGGAACCTGCCCGGGCGTGGGGCCGTGGCCGGTTGCTGCCCGCGTCCCGGTCCACGGGGCAGGGAGCGTGGGGACGGCAAAGCGGTTCCTGCCCACGGGCGCGGCAGCATACGGAATCCCCAGGAATCGCTCCACGCCGCCACTGAGCAGCCCTTCCACCGGACCGCAGGGCGTGTCGCGGACCAGGGAAATTCCGTGCGGATCATTGCCGACGCCCATGAAGACCACCCCGTACTCAGCGGCACTTATGCCTAAGACCACACTAGCCGGGCAAATGCTCCAACGGCAGGGGGGAGTGGAGCGCCCGGGCGCCACATGGGGCAGAATGAAGCCAGGCCCCAGGCCCCAGGCCCCAGGCCCCAGGCCCCCGGGCCAATCACGGGTCCACCGGCAGAAAGCGCAAGGAGCACCATGGCCAAGATCAGTGGAGCCACCCCCAAGGAATACCTCGACAACGTCCCCGTCGATCTCCAGCCCCGGGCAAGGGCCCTGCACCAAGCATTGTGCGAGGCGCTGCCCCATGCCGAGGTCCAAATCAAGTGGGGGCAGCCCGCCTTCGTGGACGACACCATCCTGGTGGCCTACGCGGTGTTTTCCAAGCGCATCAACCTCTACACCACGCCCAGTTCACGCAACGCGCTCGCCGGGGAGCTGGTCGGCTACACGCTGGGCAAGGGCTCGATCCAGCTTCCGCACGAGGCGCCGCTCCCGTTGGGGCTCGTCAAGCTTGTCGCCACGGCCAGGGAGCAAGAGTTCCGCCAGCAGCACGTGCGCTGGATGTAGGGGCGGGCGCCCCGGCCACCGGCACGCAGCCCGCCGTTCCGATGCCGACCAGCGCCCCGGCGCATCGTGCCGCTATAACCCGCGTGCCATTCAGGGGCCGTAGGGGCCGCCGGACGATGCCGGTTCCGTGGCCCCGTGGACGGCCTGGACCCCGGGCGGCACCGCGTCCCACGCATCCGGCGCCTCGTCCAAGGCGGGCTTCAGGGCGTAGGTGAGCCCGAGGATCGAGGCGCCAAAGGTGGCCAGTGCTGCCAGGGCAACGGCCAGGCGAATGGCCTTGGCCCTGCGCGAGCGCGGGATCTGCGACGGGAATCTCAACATGACACCAAGTCTTCCCTCGGCGCCGGGCGTGCGCATCGGCCCCCGGGCCTTTCCTGGAGCACGGTCTGCGGTACCTGCGTCTGATCCGTCCGGTACCTGCGGGTGACGCCCCGGCGGGCCGGTCCGTCTACGGTAGGTAGCATGCACACTTGCGTTTCCCGCCCCGCGGACTGCCCGCGGGCCGGAATTCCGGCCCGGAACCGCGGCGCCCGGTTTGCCCGCCGGTCACCGGTTCAGGCACCGGCACCGGCAGTGGCGGGCGAACAGTGAGCGCCAGGGCCGAGGGGTTCGAGCCGGTGCGGTGGCGCGGGCGCTGGGGATGGCGTTCGGATGTGACGGCGGCGGCCATGTTCCTGGCCCTAGTGGTGTTCTGCCACGAGTTCATTCGGCTGGGCTCCTACTCGGGCAGCTACCTGGCAGACACCTCGTTCTTCGTGTTGGCCGCCGCCGTGGCCATCGGCTGCGCCCGGGTCCTGCCGGGCGTGGCCCTCTCACTGGTCTGGGCCGGCACCCTGCTGCAGATGCTCCGCGGGGTCGACGTCGACCTGGCCCAGCTGGCGGCACTGTACGTGGTGGGTATCGCCGCCAGATACGGCACGCGGCTCTGGGTGTTCGTCTCGGGCCTGTCGATCGCCGCGGGTTCGGTGTTGGGCACCATCTACATCGGCCGGATCGGATCCTGGGTGTCCGACCCTCTTTTCCGCGCCATGGAGTCCAACGCCTGGCCGAGCAAAAACCAGGTCATTGCGGTCTTCGTGGTGGTCGCCTCGGTGCTGACCCTGCCGTGGTTGCTGGGGCTGCTGCTGCGGCTCTTCGCCGGGAAACAAACCGCCGAGCGCGGCTCGGCCCGGGCCCGCGAGGAGGCCGACAGCGCCCTGGAGCTTGCGCGGCTGCGTTCGGAAAACGCGGCACTGGCACGCGATGTGCACGACGTGGTCGGCCATTCCCTGGCGGTGATCATTGCCCAGGCCGACTCGATCCGTTTCATTCCCGACACCGACGTCGCCCGCATCCGCGAGACGACCGGGACCATCGCCGAGGCCGCCCGCCGGTCCCTGGGCGAGGTGCGCCAGGTGCTGTCCCAGACCGCCGAGACCGGGCCCGTCGATGCCCGGCCCACGGACACCAAACCCGCGGACACCAAACTCGCGGCGGCCGGGAGCGACGCGTACCCGGCGACGCGCAGCCTGGCCCTGGTCACCGCCCAATTGGGCCTGCTGCCCCCGGCAACCTCGGAGATCTCGGCCATCCTGCAGCACGTGCGCGGCACCGGGTACGAGGTGTGCGAGGAAACGCTGGGGGAGCCGGTGCCGCTTCCAGCGGACATCGTTCCGGCCACCCGCAGGATCATCCAGGAGATGCTCGCCAATGCGCTGCACCACGGGTGTTCCACCACGCCGATCTACGTCAGGCACTATTGGGGCGCCACCAGCTATACGCTGAGCCTGACAAACCATTTCGAGCCGCCCGCCGCGTCCAGGCGCACCGGGACCGGGATCGCGGGCATGCGCCAGCGCCTGGCCAGCCTGTCGGGCACCCTGAGCATCGATACCGAGGACGGGACGGCCGGCGCCCCCGACCTGTTCACGATTGCCGCAACCTTTCCGATCAACCACGAATGGACCACCCGTTGAACCAACCGCAGATCCGCGTGGCGCTGGTCGATGACCAGCAGCTCTTCCGTTCCGGCCTGGCGGTGATCATCGGCGCCCAGCCCGACATGGCGGTGGTGGCACAGGCCGCCGACGGCACCGAGGCGCTGGGCGCCATCGCCGCCCACGAACCCGACGTCGTGCTGATGGATGTGCAGATGTCGCCGATGGGCGGGGTCGAGGCCACCCGCAAGATCTTCGAGGACGCCACGGGCCGCTTCGGCAGGCTCCCGAAGGTGATCATGCTGACCACCTTCGACTGGGACGAACATGCCGCCACCGCGATCCGGCACGGGGCCAGCGGCTTCATCCTCAAGGACAGCACGCCCGAGTTCGTCTGCGAGTCGATCCGCGCGGTCAACGGCGGGTCCGCGGTGATCGCCCCGCAGTCCCTGGCCGCGCTGCTGCGCGACGAGCCGGAACCGGTTCCCGAGGTTCCCGCGCAATTCCTGGAACTCACCGAGCGGGAGCGCGAGGTCTTCGAGTCCGTGGCGCTGGGGCTGACCAACCAGGAGATCTCGGAACGGCTGTTCCTGAGCGGGTCCACGGTCAAGACCCACATCGGGGCGATCCTGCGCAAGCTCGAGCTGCGCGACCGGGTGCAGATCGTGGTGTATTCCTACGAGAACGGCATCGGCCGGTAGGCCCGGGCGCTCGGGGCCTGCGGCAATGTAGTGCGTATCACCTCGCGGCAATGCGGCCTGCGGGCACCGATGGATGTAGTGTTCATGGAAGCCAATGCGACTTTTCTCAAAGGAGCGGCGGTTAGGCCCCCACAGAGATTCGCCGTCACTGTGGGGGCTGTCCTAATTCCCCCGAAGACCCGGATTCAAGGGCCCCCGCCTTCGCCTCGAAGACGGCGCCCATGCGAATGTTCCCGGCGAGCGAGGCCGCCAGCCGGAATTCGGCCGCCGCCTCGGGTGCGCGGCCCAATCGGGCCAGCAACTCCCCGCGCACGCTCGGCAACAAATGCGAACCTTTCAAGGCCCCCTGCTCCGCCAGATGGTCCACGATGCGCAGGGCCGGATCCGGTCCCTCGGCCATCGAGACCGCCACCGCCCGGTTCAGTTCCACGACGGGTCCCGGCGCAAGGCGGCACAAGGCCTCGTAGAGCAACACGATCCCGTCCCAGTCGGTTTCCTCGACGCTCCTGGCCACCGCATGGCACTGCGCGATGGCCGCCTGGAGACCGTAGAAGCCCCGCCCGCGCCCCAGCGAATCCGCACGCTCCAGCGCGCCGCGCCCCCGCATGATCTGCGAGTGGTCCCAGCGGGAACGGTCCTGGTCCGCCAGCAGGATCGGGTTGCCGTCCCGGGAGACCCTGGCCAAAAACCGCGAGGCCTGGATCTCCATCAACGCCACCAAGCCGTGCACTTCCGGTTCCCGGGGAAGCAGGCCGACGAGGATCCTGCCCAGGCGCAGCGCCTCGTTGGCCAGTTCGCGGCGGATCAGCTGGTCGCCGGCCGTGGCCGCGTAGCCCTCGGTGAACACGAGGTAGATGACCGCAAGCACCGCGGAAAGGCGTTCGCCCCACGCCTGGGGTTCCGGGGTCTCGAACGGTATCCGTGCCGCGGCGAGCGTCTTCTTGGCACGCACGATCCGCTGCTGCACCGTGGCCACGGGCACCAGCATCATCCGGGCAATTTCCTCGGTCCCCAGCCCGCCCACGACGCGCAGCGTCAGCGCGACGCGGGCCTCGCGGGACAGCACCGGGTGGCACGCGGTGAAGACCAGGCGCAGCACGTCGTCGTCGATGGGTTCCCATGATTCCTCGGTCGATTCGCGCAGGTTCCGGGCCATCTCCCGATGGCGTTCATCGAGCCTGGTCTCTCGGCGCCATGCGTCGATGGCCTTGCGCTTGGCCACCGCGGTGATCCAGGCGGCGGCATTCTTCGGGATCCCCTCCTGCGGCCATTGCGCTAGGGCATCAACCAACGCTTCCTGCGCGAGGTCCTCCGCCAACCCCAGGTCCCCGGTCACCTTGGCAAGGGTTGCGACAATGCGCGCACCCTCGATGCGCCAGAGCGCGTCGAGGGTGCGTTGGGTGTCGGGCACGGATTGCCTTCCGGCGGCGGGGGACTCGGGGCCTACTTCTGTCCGAGTTCCTCGCGCCAGGCTTCTTCCTTCTTGATGTATTCGTTGTCGGCGTAGTCCTCGAAATCGGACATGTCGGTGACGCGGCGGACCTCGAGCTTGCTGCCGGCGCCCAGGGGTGCCCTGCTGGCCCACTGCACGGCCTCTTCCTTGCTGGAGACCTGGAGGATCCAGAAGCCGTTGAACAGTTCGTGGACTTCGCCGTAGGGGCCGTCGGTGACAATCGGGGTTTCTTCCGAGAAGTCGACGACGAAGGCCTCGCTGAGGTCATCGGACAGGCCCTCGCCGGCCAGAAGCACGCCGGCCTTGATGAGGGACTCGTTGTAGGCGCCCATGGCATTGATGATCTCGGTGAAGTCCGCGTTCTCGTAGGCTTCCTTGGCTGCCTGGGTCGAGCGCATGATCAGCATGAATTTCATGGTGTTCTCCTTGGTTCGGGAAGGCGCGCAAATACGTCCTTCACCCATTACATCGAACGGGGAAGACGGAAATCGACAGGTGCGCGAAAAAACTTTCAAGAACTTTGGAACCCGTGTGGTTACCGGCGGGCGGCACGCCGGTAACCGGCGCCCACACGATGGCTCGGCAGTTGGCACTGTGGCACGCGGTGCTTGGCGGCGAGACGGTGTCCCTTGGCGGGATCCTCGGCCTGCCCGCGTGAGGAAGCGGGCCGCATGGGGCGCCGTGGATCGGACACAGGACGGCATCGGCGCCCAACGACCGGCGACCGGTGGACCGGGCAGCGGGTGCCCACTTTTGGCGGATAGGCCCCGGGGCAACAAAAAAGTCGCTATCTCCCGGTCAAACCAGGAAATAGCGACTCTTGCCGTGGTGCCCTCGAAAGGATTCGAACCTTCGACCTTCCGCTCCGGAGGCGGACGCTCTATCCCCTGAGCTACGAGGGCATTGCCGGAATTCAACGACCAAATCCATGGTTTCTGAAACATTTTCCGGCTGGGAACGTAGACGAGCTTAGCAGGTGTGAAGCGGTGAATGACAAATTGGCGCTCCGGGGCCGACCCGGGGCCGCCAAATGCGCATCTGATGTGTGCGACGTCGCCCCGTCACATCGTCCAATGGCGTCCGCGCCCCCGGTTATCCTTGAGGGGTGACTCCTGAAGAACTCTCCACAGCCATTTCCGCTTGCCTCCGCGACGCAGTCGACGCCGGCCAGATTTCCGTCGACGTGCCCGAGAATGTGCGTGTGGAGCGACCGAAGAGTCGTGAGCACGGGGACTGGGCCACCAACATCGCCCTGCAGCTGGGCAAGAAGGCCGGGATGAACCCGCGCGACTTCGCCCAGATCCTGGCCACGCGCCTGGCCGAGTCGGCCGGGGTTGCTGGCGTCGAGATCGCCGGTCCGGGCTTCCTGAACATCACCCTCGAGGCAGGCGCCGCCGGGGAACTGGCCAAGACCATTGTCGAGGCCGGCGCCGAGTACGGCAAGAACGATGCCCTCACCGGCCACGAGATCAACATGGAGTTCGTCTCCGCGAACCCCACCGGCCCGCTGCACATCGGCCACACCCGCTGGGCCGCCCTGGGCGACTCGATCGCCCGCGTGCTCAAGGCCAGCGGCGCCACCGTCACCTCCGAGTACTACATCAACGACGCCGGCAACCAGATGAACATCTTTGCCCTGTCGGTCTACAACCGCCTGCACGGCCTGCCGGTTCCCGAGGGCGGCTACCCGGGCGCCTACATCAAGGAACTGGCCGATGCCGTGGCCAAGGCCCACCCGGACATCCGCTCGCTGACCCAGGAAGCCGCGCTGCCGATCGTCCGCCACGCCGCCTACGTGGCGCAGATGGCCGACATCAAGGAGACGCTCAACGACTTCGGCGTGAAGTTCGACGTCTTCTTCTCCGAGCAGGAGCTGCACTCCGACGGCGCCGTCGAGGACGCCGTGGCACGCCTGCGCGAACAGGGCCACATCGACGACACCGACGGTGCGGTGTGGCTGCGCACCACCGACTTCGGCGACGACAAGGACCGCGTGCTGATCCGCGCCAACGGCGAGCCGACCTACTTCGCCGCCGACGCCGCCTACTACCTCTCCAAGAAGGACCGCGGCTTCATCGAGAAGATCTACCTGCTCGGTGCCGACCACCACGGCTACGTCAAGCGCCTGCAGGCCATTGCCGCCTGCGCCGGTGACGACCCGAAGAAGAACATCGAGGTGCTCATCGGCCAGCTGATCTCGGTCAACGGGGCACGGCTGTCCAAGCGCGCCGGCAACATCATCGAGCTGCGCGACCTCATCGACTGGCTCGGCGCCGACGCGCTGCGCTACTCGCTGGGCCGCTACCCGGCCGATTCGCCGATGACCATCGACCCGGAGCAGCTGAAGAAGAACACCAACGACAACCCGGTGTTCTACGTCCAGTACGCCCACGCCCGCTCCCGCGCGGCCTCCCGGAACGCCGTGGAGAAGGGCGTGACGCGCACCGACTTCGACGCGACACTGCTGACCCACGAGACCGAGAACGACCTGCTCGCGGCCCTGGGCCAGTTCCCCTCGGTCGTCGCCCAGGCCGCCACCCACCGTGAACCGCACCGCGTGGCCCGCCACGTCGAGCTGCTCGCCGGTGCCTACCACTCCTGGTACGCGGCCTGCCGCGTGACCCCCGTGGGCGACGGCGCCGTCGAACCCATCCACCGCACCCGCCTGTGGCTCAACGACGCCACCACCCAGGTCCTGGCCAACGGCCTGGGACTGCTGGGCGTCTCCGCCCCGGAAAAGATGTAAGGAACCATGAGCACTTCACCACTTGCCCCGGCCTGGCTTTCCCTGCCCTCCGATGTCAATGCGCTGCGCCCGGTCGAATGGGCACAAGGCGTCGCCCGCTCCGCATCCGGCGAACTCGCCGTCCAGGGCCTAAAGGTCAGCGACCTGGCCAAGGAATTCGGCACCCCGCTGTTCGTGCTGGACGAGGACGACTTCCGCGCCCGCGCGGCCGGCTTCAAGCAGGCCTTCGACGCCGCGTTCGCGGACCTGTGCGGCGGCGTGGACGTCTACTACGCCGGCAAGGCGTTTTTGAGCACCGAGGTCGCCCGCTGGGTCACCGCCGAGGGCCTGCGCCTTGACACCTGTTCCGGCGGGGAAATGGCCGTGGCCCGCGTCGCCGGCGTGCCCGCCGCGAACCTGTCGCTGCACGGGAACAACAAGTCGGTCACCGAGATCCGCACCGCGCTGGAGACGGAGCTGGGCCGCATCGTCATCGACTCGCTGGACGAGCTCGAGCGCGTGGCCCTGCTGGCCCGCGAAACCGGCATGCGCGCCAACGTGATGCTGCGCCTGACCCCCGGCGTGCACGCCAGCACCCACGAGTTCATCGCCACCGCGCACGAGGACCAGAAGTTCGGCCTCTCGATGATCCCGGTCGGCGAGGACGCTTCCCCGGCCGCCGCCGCGGTCGACTTCGCGCTGGCGCACCCGGAACTGAACCTGCTGGGCCTGCACGCGCACATCGGCTCGCAGATCTTCGAGGCCGAGGGCTTCGCCCTGGCCGCGCAAAAGATGCTCGGCTTCCTGGCACAGGTCAAGCAGGACCACGGCGTCGAGCTGCCCGAGCTGGACTTGGGCGGCGGCTACGGCATCGCCTACACCGAGGTCGACACCCCGCGCGAGCCGGCCGTGCTGGCCGCCGCGATGGCCGAGGTCGTGGGCACCACCGCGGCCGAGTTGGGCATCAAGGTCCCGCGGATCTCCATCGAGCCGGGCCGCGCCATCGCCGGTCCCTCCACCTTCACCCTCTACGAGGCCGGGGTGCGCAAATCCGTCCAGGTCGAGACTGAGGACGGTACCCTGGTGCCGCGCCGCTACGTCTCGGTGGACGGCGGGATGAGCGACAACGCCCGCCCGGTGCTCTACGACGCTGACTACACCGCGGTGTTGGCCAGCCGTGTGACGGAAAGTGAACCGATTATTTCACGGGTGGTTGGCAAACACTGCGAGTCCGGTGACATAGTCGTACGGGACGTTTACCTGCCCGAGGATGTTGCCGCCGGCGACCTTTTGGCCGTTCCGGGAACCGGGGCCTATTGCTGGGCACTGTCAAGCAACTACAACTACCTGGGCCGTCCGGCCGTGGTTGCAGTGCGCGATGGCGCCGCCCGCGCCATCATCCGCAGGGAAACCGAAGCCGATCTGTTGGCCCGCGATTTGGGAGCATAGTAAAACACGTGAAAACACTGAAGGTGGCCCTGCTTGGCTGCGGCAATGTCGGGTCCCAGGTGGCACGCATCCTCCTGAACGATGCGGACGTGCTGGCCGACCGCGCCGGCGCGAGGCTTGAACTTGCCGGGATCGCCGTGCGCAACCTCGAGGCCAAGCGCGACGCGGGGATCCCCGCGGAGCTGTTCACCACCGACGCGCCTTCCCTGGTCGATTCGGCGGACATCGTCATCGAGCTGCTCGGCGGCCTGGAACCGGCCGCGACGCTGATCCGCCAGGCCCTGGCCCGCGGCGCCTCCGTGGTCACCGGCAACAAGGCGCTGCTCGCGGCCCGCGGCGCCGAGCTCAACGCCCTGGCCTTCGAATCCGGCGCCCAGTTGCGCTACGAGGCCGCCGTCGCCGGCGCCATCCCGATCCTGCGCCCCATCTCCGATTCGCTCTCCGGGGACCGGATCACCAAGATCATGGGCATCGTCAACGGCACCACCAACTTCATCCTCGACGCCATGGACACCACGGGCGCGCAGTTCGACGACGTGCTCGCCGAGGCGCAGGCCCTGGGCTACGCCGAGGCCGACCCGACCGCCGACGTGGCCGGGCACGACGCCGCGGCGAAGGCCGCGATCCTCGCCTCCCTGGCCTTCCACACCGACTTCGCCTACGAGGACGTGCACTGCGAGGGGATCACCAAGATCACCGCCGCCGACGTGGCCGCGGCCAAGGACGCCGGCATGGTCATCAAGCTGCTGGCCATCGCCGAACGCGGTCAGGACGGCATCGGGGTGCGCGTGCACCCGACGCTGCTGCGCCGCACGCACCCGTTGGCCGCCGTCCACGGCGCCTTCAACGCGGTCTTCGTCGAGGCGGAAAACGCCGGCGAGCTGATGTTCTACGGCGCCGGCGCCGGCGGGGCCCCCACCGCCTCGGCCGTGCTGGGCGACACCGTGGCTGTGGCCCGCCGCGTGGTCTCCGGCGGTCCGCTGCCGGCCATCGCCGCGCAGCAGCCGGTCAAGGCCCTGGCGTTCGACGAGATCTCCACCAGCTACTGGATCGGCCTGCGCGTTTCCGACGAGCCCGGCGTGCTCGCCGCGATCGCCGCGATCTTCGCCGCCAACTCGGTCTCCATCGAGGCGCTGCGCCAGTCCGTGATCGAAGAAAACCACGGCGGGTCCGCCGAGCTGCGCATCGTGACCCACCGCTCCACCGAGTCCGCGTTGGCCGCCGTCGTTGCAGCCGTCGCCGACTTGGATGCCGTCCAAGAAGTAACCTCTGTACTGCGAGTTGAAGGAAACTAAGTGGCCCACCAGTGGCGCGGAGTCATCCGCGAATATGCCGAACGCCTGCCCGTTGACGAAAACACCAAGGTCATCACCTTGGGCGAAGGCGGTACACCCCTGGTGTTCGCCCCGGCCCTGAGCGAGCTCACCGGCTCCGAGGTGTACCTCAAGGTCGAGGGGATGAACCCGACCGGCTCCTTCAAGGACCGCGGGATGACCATGGCGATGACCGCCGCGGTCGCCGCCGGCGCCAAGGCCGTGGTGTGCGCCTCCACCGGCAACACCTCCGCCTCCGCCGCCGCCTACGCCACCCAGGCCGGGCTCAAGTGCGCGGTGCTGGTCCCGGACGGCAAGATCTCCATGGGCAAGCTCTCCCAGGCCATCGCCCACGGCGCCGAGCTGCTCCAGGTCGACGGCAACTTCGACAACTGCCTCGAGGTCGCCCGCAAGCTGAGCGAGAACTACCCGGTGTTCCTGGTGAACTCGGTGAACCCGGCCCGCATCGAGGGCCAGAAGACCGGCGCCTTCGAGGTCGTCGACTACCTCGGCGACGCCCCGGACTACCACGTGCTGCCGGTGGGCAACGCGGGCAACATCACCGCGTACTGGCGGGGCTACAAGGAGTACGCTGCCGAGTACACCAACCAGGCCGGCGAGAAGCTGGCCCCGGTGTCCACCAAGACCCCCATCATGTGGGGCTTCCAGGCCGCCGGCGCCGCACCCATCGTGCTGGGCCACCCGGTGACCGAGCCGGACACCATCGCCACCGCCATCCGCATCGGCAACCCCGCGTCCTGGAAGCAGGCCGAGGAGGCCCGCGACGAGTCCGGCGGCATCATCGACTCGGTGACCGACGAGGAAATCCTCGCGGCGCACCGCTGGCTCTCGAGCCGCGAGGGCGTCTTCGTGGAGCCGGGTTCCGCCGCGGGCGTTGCCGGCATCATCAAGCACCACGCGGCGGGCAACGTTCCGGCGGGCAAGAAGATCGTCATTACGGTGACCGGCCACGGTCTGAAGGACCCGGACTGGGCCCTGAAGCGCGAAGACGGTTCCGCAGTCACCCCGACCAAGGTCGAGTTCGACGTCGTGGCAGTGGCCTCGGCGCTCGGCCTGGCCTAGCACCCGCCCCGGAACACGAGGAACCAGCACTATATGGCGCAGATCCAAGCCGGCCAATCCATTGCCGTGCACGTGCCGGCCACGAGCGCGAACCTGGGGCCCGGATTCGACGTGCTGGGCCTGGCCCTCGGCGTGTGCGACACCCTGGTGGTGCACACCCGCCCCGAGCCCGGCGTCAGCGTGTCCATCACCGGCGAGGGAGCCGAAACGCTGCCCACCGACGAGAGCCACCTGATCGCCAAGACGATCCTGGAGCGCTGGGCGGAACTGGGCTTCGAGCCCTGCGGCCTGCGCCTCGAGGCGACGAACAACATCCCGCACGGCCGCGGCATGGGTTCCAGCGCCGCGGCCATGGTCAGTGCGCTGGCAGCCGCCAATGCGCTGCTGCCCGCCGAGGCGCAGTCGGGCCCGGAGGAAATCTTCCAGGCCGCCTCGCGCTGGGAAGGCCACCCGGACAACGTCGCCCCGGCCGTCTACGGCGGGCTGACGCTGTCCTGGACCACGGAGGACGGATTCGGCACGCTGCAGGGGGTGCTGCACCAGGACATCGTCCCGGTCATCGCGATCCCCGACATCGAGCTGTCCACCGCCGCGGCCCGCGGGCTGCTGCCGGAAACGGTGCCGCACGCCCTGGCCGCGGCCAACGGGGGACGGGTGGGCCTGCTCATCCACGCGCTGGCCCACGAGCCGGCCGCACTTCTGGTCGGCACCGAGGACTTCCTGCACCAGGGGTTCCGGGCCCCGGCCATGGCGCAGAGCGCGGACCTCATCGCGCACCTGCGGGCGGCCGGCCATGCGGCAGTGGTGTCCGGCGCCGGTCCCACTGTGCTGGTGCTGTGCGACGGCCAGGACGGTGCGCAGCGGGCCGCCGACGCGATTTCCGGGTACGCGGCAAGCCACGATGAAACAAACTGGCGTGTCCGGATTGAGTCCGTACCGCCAACGGGTGTTAGAGTAGAAGTGCTCTAGCACCCGCCTGAAAAGAGTCATCCGCATTCAAATGGATGATTCACCGCGTTTCGTGCAGCCATCAATCCCTTCCCCCCGCCGCGGCGGGCGGATCTTTGGGGATTCGATCACCACAAACCATTTTCGCTGGGCGAGCAGGCACACCCACACCATCCGATTGAAACCGTCAACCATGTTGGTGACTAGATCCCTTGGTGTGTCTCACGATCGACCGAAGCATTCGCCTCGTCTGACTTGGCGGTGCACGGTCGAACCTTTTCCCGCATCTGACGCGGGAACAAGGGCTAGTCAAAAGTTGCGGCTCTCTCTGATGAGGGCCGCCCGACGAGGGGGAAGGAACCTTCGTGACCGAAACCACCAGCCTGACTGCAGGCGTGGAAGAAAACAACGCATCCAAGGGCGGCGGACTTGCCGGCCTGAAACTTGCACAATTGCAGGTGCTTGCGTCCCAGCTGGGCATCACCGGCGGTTCGCGGATGCGCAAGAACGATCTTGTCACCGCGATCTCGAGCCACCAGCGTGGCGGTTCCGTGGCCGACCGTGACGCCAAGGCCAAGGCGGAGCCCAAGGCCGACGCCAAGACCGAGGCCCCCGCCAAGGCGGAGTCCAAGGCCCCGGCAAGGGCAGCCAAGGCCCCGGCCCGTGGCGCCGCCAAGACCGCGGCGAAGCAGGCCGAGGACCCTGCCGCGGAGCCCAAGGCAGACGCCGCTCCGGCAGACGCCGAGGCGAAGACCGAACAGCCCGCCACGCGCCGCACCCGCAGCCGCCGCGCCGATTCCAGCGGAACCGTTGCCCCGGCCGCGGAGGCACCCGCCGCCGCAGAGCCCAAGGCCGACGCCGCACCGGCAACCACCGAGGCCCCGGCGGCCGAGGAGCGCGCACCGCGCCGCAACACCCGCAACCGCCGCGCCGAGTCGACCGGCACCTCCGAGGCCCCGGCCGAGGCCGCACCCGCCGCCGACCAGGCAGCGGGCGAAGCCGCCGAGCCGACCCAGGAAGCCACCGAGTCCCGCCACGAACGCGGAGAGCGCCACGAGCGCGGCGACCGGAACCGCAACCGCCGGGACCGCAACCGCAACCGCCGCGAGAACGCCAACGCCGAAGCCGCCGAGTCCTCCGAGCCCACCGAGGCACAGGAGGAAAAGCAGGTCGAGGCCAAGGCCGACTCGCGCCAGAACGAGTCCAAGTCAAACGACCGCTCCGAGGACCGGGGCCGCGAAAGCTCCGAGGACCGCTCGGCCAACCGCCGCGAGCGCAACCGCGAACGCAATGAGCGCAACCGCGAACGCAACCGCGACCGCAGCGAACGCGGCGACCGCCAGGACCGCGGCAACGACCGCAACGACCGGACGGACCGCAACAACCGCCGCGGCCGCAACCGCAACCAGCCGGACGTCGACGACACCGAGTTGAACGACTCGGACGTTTTGCTGCCGGTCGCCGGCATCCTGGACGTGCTGGACAACTACGCGTTCATCCGCACCTCCGGCTACCTCGCCGGCCCGTCGGACGTCTACGTCACCCTGAACCAGGTCAAGAAGTACAACCTGCGCAAGGGCGACGCCGTGGTCGGCGCCATCCGCGCCCCCCGCGAGAACGAGAACGCCTCCTCGCGCGCCAAGTTCAACGCCCTGGTCAAGCTCACCGCGATCAACGGCAAGACCCCGGAGGAGAACTCCAACCGCGTTGACTTCTCCAAGCTGGTCCCGCTGTACCCGACCGAGCGCCTGCGCCTGGAGACCGACCAGAAGCTGGTCGGCCCCCGCGTCATCGACCTGGTCGCCCCGATCGGCAAGGGCCAGCGCGGCCTGATCGTCTCCCCGCCGAAGGCCGGCAAGACGCTGATCCTGCAGTCCATCGCGAACGCCATCACCATCAACAACCCCGAGGTCCACCTCATGATGGTGCTGGTCGACGAGCGTCCCGAAGAAGTCACCGACATGCAGCGCACCGTGAAGGGCGAGGTCATCGCCTCGACCTTCGACCGCCCGGCCGATGACCACACCACCGTGGCCGAGCTCGCCATCGAGCGTGCCAAGCGCCTGGTGGAAATGGGCATGGACGTCGTGGTCCTGCTGGACTCGATGACCCGCCTGGGCCGTGCCTACAACCTGGCCGCCCCGGCATCCGGGCGCATCCTCTCCGGTGGTGTCGATTCCTCGGCGCTGTACCCGCCGAAGCGCTTCTTCGGTGCCGCCCGCAACATCGAGAACGGCGGCTCGCTGACCATCCTGGCCACCGCGCTGGTGGAGACCGGGTCCAAGATGGACGAGGTCATCTTCGAGGAGTTCAAGGGCACCGGCAACATGGAGCTCCGCCTGTCCCGCCAGCTGGCGGACAAGCGCATCTTCCCGGCCGTCGACGTCAACGCCTCGGGCACCCGCCGCGAGGAGAAGCTGCTGTCCCCGGACGAGGTGCGCATCATGTGGCGCCTGCGCCGCGTGCTCTCGGGCCTGGACACCCAGCAGGCGCTGGAGACCCTCACGGGCAAGATCCGCGAGACCTCCTCGAACGCCGAGTTCCTGATGCTCATCAACAAGACCACGCTGGGCTCCAAGAACGACGCCTAGCTGCCCTACACGCCCAGTTTCACCGTGCCCGGAACCCCCGGGCGCGGTGAGGCTGGGCGTTGGTCGTTAACACCAAGATCCCTCTTCGTTCCCTACACTGGGAACCAGTCGTAGTGAAAGAAGCTGAAAACATGTTTGAGTCCGTACAGGGCCTACTCGACGAGCACGCAGCCCTCCAGGCGAAGCTCTCGGACCCCGCCGTTTACCAAGACCAGGCCCTGGCCCGGAAGCTCGGCCGCCGCTCCGCCGAGCTCAACGGCATCGTCGAGGCGCACAAGCGCTGGAAGCAGGCCACCGAGGACCTCGAGACCGCCCAGGAAATGGCCGACGAGGACCCCGACTTCGCCGCCGAAGTCGCCGAGCTCAACGAGAAGCTGCCGGTGCTCGAGGAGAAGCTGCGCCGGCTGCTGATCCCGCGCGACCCCAACGACGCGCGCGACGTGATCCTCGAGGTCAAGGGCGGGGAAGGCGGCGACGAGGCGGCACTGTTCGCCGCGGACCTGTTGCGCATGTACACCCGCTACGCGGAGAACAAGGGCTGGAAGACGGAGCTGATCTCCTTCAACGAGTCGGACCTCGGCGGCTACAAGGACGCCCAGATGGCCATCAAGGGCAAGTCCAACGACCCCGCGGAGGGCGTCTACGCGCACCTGAAGTTCGAGGGCGGGGTGCACCGCGTGCAGCGCGTGCCGCAGACCGAGTCCCAGGGCCGCATCCACACCTCGGCGGCCGGCGTGCTGATCCTGCCCGAGGTCGACGAGCCCGAAGAGGTCGACATCCACCAGAACGACCTGAAGATCGACGTCTACCGCTCCTCGGGCCCCGGCGGCCAGTCGGTGAACACCACCGACTCCGCGGTGCGCATCACCCACCTGCCCACCGGCATCGTGGTGGCCATGCAGAACGAGAAGTCGCAGATCCAGAACCGCGAGGCCGCCATGCGCGTGCTGCGCTCGCGCCTGCTGGCCCACCAGCAGGCCATCATCGACGCGGAGAACTCCGACATCCGCAAGTCGCAGGTGCGCACCATGGACCGCTCCGAGCGCATCCGCACCTACAACTACCCGGAAAACCGCATCGCGGACCACCGCACCGGCTACAAGGCCTACAACCTCGACCACGTGATGAACGGCGAGCTGGAGCCGCTGATCAACTCCTGCATCGAGATGGACGAGCAGCAGCGCCTGGACGCCATCGGCGGGGACAAGGGCTAGGCACACAGGTGATCGAATCGGGAAGCGGCACGCCGCTGGCCCAGGTGCTTGCCGGGGCCGCGGCCGCGCTGGCCTCCGCCGGGGTCCCCTCCCCGCGGGTGGACGCCGAGTTGCTGGCGGCGCACGTGCTGGGCGTTACCCGCGGGCGGCTCGCGTCGCTGGCCATGATGGGCCAGGGCCTTGCCGTCTCCGAGGCCGAGGCCTATGCACAGCTGGTGGCCAGGCGCGCCACCCGCGTGCCGCTGCAGCACCTCACCGGCGTCGCCCACTTCCGCTACCTTGACCTCGCGGTGGGCCCGGGCGTGTTCGTGCCCCGGCCGGAGACCGAGTCGGTGGTGCAACTGGCCATCGACGCGGCCCGCGGCCTGGAGCACCCCCTCATGGTGGACCTGGGCACCGGATCCGGCGCCATCGCCGGTTCGCTGGCCCACGAGCTGCCCGGAGCCCGGGTGCATGCGGTGGAGCTGTCCGACGATGCCTACCCCTACGCGGCGCGCAACCTGGAGCCGCTGGGCGTGAGGCTCGTGCAGGGGGACTTGACCCACGCGTTTGCCGAGCTCGACGGCACCGTCGACGTCGTCGTCTCCAACCCGCCCTACATCCCCGCCAACGCGGTGCCGCGCGAGCCCGAGGCCCGCGACCACGACCCGCACATGGCCCTGTACGGGGGAGGGGAGGACGGCATGGTCCTGCCCACCGCCGCCGCGGCCACCGCCGCACGGCTGCTGCGCCCCGGGGGCTTCTTCGTCATGGAACACGCCGAGGTCCAGGCCGCGGCGATGTCCGCGATGTTTGCCGCCTCCGGCGCCTGGGAGCAGGTAACGACCCACCTGGACCTGACCGGACGGGACCGGGCCACGAGCGGCATCCGCCGCTGAAACCCCACGAAACATGGAAGAATGAAACACGTGACTTCACGTTTTGATGCCCGCGACAGCCAGCAACTCGAGGCTGGCCTCGAGGCCGCACGCGCCGCATTGGCCGAAAGCCGATGCATCGTGATGCCCACCGACACCGTCTACGGCATTGCCGCCGACGCCTTTTCCGCCCAGGCCGTGGCGACGCTGCTGGCCGCCAAGGGGCGCGGGCGCAACATGCCGCCGCCGGTGCTCATCCCGCAGGCCGCGACCATGGACGGGTTGGCCGTCGACGTCCCGGGCTTCGCCCGCGAGCTGGCGGCCGAGTTCTGGCCCGGTGCGCTGACGCTGATCCTGCATGCCCAGCCGTCGCTGACCTGGGACCTGGGGGAGACCCGCGGCACCGTGGCGCTGCGCGTGCCCGACGACGAGGTGGCCCGCCAGCTGCTGCGCAGCACCGGCCCGTTGGCCGTTTCCTCGGCGAACCGCACCGGCAACCCGGCCGCGGCCACCGCCGAAGAGGCCTTCGGACAGCTCGGCGAATCGGTCGAGGTGTACCTGGAGGCCGGGCCCCGCCCGATCTCCGGGGAAGCACTAAGCTCGACCATCATCGACTGCACGCTCACCCCGCCGCGCGTGGTGCGCGCCGGGGCCCTCTCGCTCGAAGCGCTGCGCGTGGTGGTCCCCGACCTCCTGGACGGCAATGAAGAGCCGGATGCGGCCTTGGCGGATGACACCGCACCGGAACCGGAGGCATCGGCCACCGACGCGGGCGAGCGCGAATCGGGCGCGGACGACGCAGCCCGGGCCGCGCAGCCCGCCCCTGACGATTCCACCGACACGTCGACCGACACCGACGCGACTGCCGGCCCCGATGCGGTCCCCGGCGAAACAGCGAATCGCGGTGCCGCGCCAGGCGGGGACGCCGCAGGGGAGTCCGCCCGGACGCCATGAGAAGCTACTTGCTGCTGATCGGGATCACGTTCTTGACCTCGTATCTGCTCACTCCGGTGCTCCGCGTCCTGGGCGTGCGCTTCATGCCACAGCTCCCGGTGCGCGACCGCGACTTCCACGAGAAGCCCACCCCCAAGCTGGGCGGCGTTGCCATCGTGGGGGCCCTGTACCTGGGCATCTCGGTCGCCGAGCAGATGTGGTTCTTCACCGGGATCTTCAGGTCTCCCGAACCCATCCGGGGGGTGTTGATCGCCCTGGGCATCATCCTGGTGATGGGAGTGCTCGATGACCTGATAGACCTGCGTTGGTGGGCCAAGCTCATCGGCCAGGTCGCGGTGGGCCTGGTGATAGTCCAGCACGGGATCCTGCTCAAGGCGCTTCCCGTGGGCTCGCTGCACATCGATTCCCCGTCGCTGCAGGTCGCCGTCACGGTGCTGATCATCGTGGGCACCATGAACGCGATCAACTTCGTCGACGGCCTGGACGGCCTGGCCGCCGGGATCTCCGCCATCGGCGCGGCAACCTTCTTTGTCTACAGCTACCTGCTGGCAACGCGCGTCAGCGCGGAGGACTACGCAAACCTCTCGGCACTGCTGTGTGCCGTGCTGCTGGGCGCCACGCTGGGCTTCCTGCCGCACAACTTCCAGCCGGCTTCCATCTTCATGGGGGAGACCGGAGTGCTGGCCATCGGGCTGCTCTTCGCGGTGGCCACGCTCGCGGTTACCGGCGACGTGCTGGGGGAGGACGCCTACCGCTTCCGCAACGTCCCGGCGTTCATGCCGGTGATCCTGCCGATCGCGGTGATCGTGCTTCCGTACCTTGACCTGTTGCTCTCCGTCATTCGGCGCACCGCCAAGCGCAGGTCCCCGTTCAGCGCCGACCGCGGGCACATCCACCACCGGCTGGTGGACCTGGGGCACAGCCCCCGCGCGGTGGTGCTGATCCTCTACCTGTGGGCCGTCCTGGTCGCCTCGGGCGTCGTGGTGATATCCCTCAGCGACCGGCGGATCGCAATTCCCGCGTATGTTGCGGCCTTCATTTTGGTGACGTTCATCACCTGGCTGCCCATGCTCAAGCGGGCCCGCGGCAAGCTGGGGATGCCCGGCGGCAAGTAGGAGCGGTTCGTCCGGGGAAGCTGCCGGCCGCCGAGTCCGGCCTTCGTTCTATCTCGTGTAGAATTCAAGGTGCCTCTTCACTGAGGAACATACCCCTCATCAAGCCTCCATGTCGTGCGGGACCCATCATCGGTGGGTGTTGCAGACACAAGGGAACTGGATATACATGATCAAGCCGGGACGCGGTTCGAAGCCCAGCGGTGCGTTGGTAGCATCGTCGGCTCCGCGTTCCCCTTGGCTGGGCATCCTGAAAACCTGCGTTTCCTACACCTTTGGTGTCGGGGCCGTGGTTTCCATTGCCGCGTGGCCGATCCTGGGCGCGCAAGCCGCCGGTTCGCTGGCCTTCGGGTGCGGCCTGATTGTCGTGTTCTTTGGCATCAGCCTGCTCGTTGCCGAGTCGGCCGGCCGATATCGCGCCGCCTGGGCACTGCCCGCGTTCCTGTTCATGTACATCGTCAAGATCCTGGGCATGGGTTTCCTGGTGCTTTTTTCCGGGCTGCCCGAATGGGTGCTCGCACCCTACTTCATGTGGGGGGCCATTGGTTCCCTCGTGCTGTGGCAGTTTGGGGAGATCCGCGCCTTTTCCCGGGCGAGGCTTCCCATTTTCGACCACGACGATCCATCGCCGTCCCCATCCACGGGAGGGGACCATGGAAAACCCTGAAACGGACCCCGGCCACGCGCCAAAACAAGCTCCCACCCGCGAGTACGTCAACTACATTGTTGGCGGGCTGATCGCGTGGGGTTTGATAGGCTGGGGACTGGATCTTTTGCTGGACACCCGCTGGATTGTTTTCCTCGGTGCGCTGCTAGGCGCCACCGCAGGATTGTTTCTGGCTCGCCATCATTTGCGGCATCGACGCCGCGGGTTTCCACGCAGTGATGAGATCGACCACTAGAACTTCACACGGCGAGCGGTGCCTTGCGCCAAATCGCCGATATTGCCCCACGACCGAAACTGCAGAGAGGACAGCGCGTTGACCGCGTTTGCGCTTCCGACGGCCACAGAACCCTATGTCCCGCCGTCGATTTCCGACACCCACCTTCCCGAGGTGCTGCCATGGTTAGCCGAGTACGGGACCGGTTTCGGCAAGCAGATGGTCATGATCATCCTCTCGATCATCTTGATCGTGTGGTTCTTCAAGTCGGCCATCAAGAATCCGAAGCTGGTACCAGGCAAGGCACAGTTCCTGGCCGAAAGCGCCTACGGCTTCGTCCGTAACAGCGTGGGCCGCGACATCATCGGCGAGAAGAACTTCGCCCAGTGGGTGCCGCTGCTCTTTGCGACCTTCTTCTTCATCCTGCTGAACAACCTCTTCGGGGCAATCCCGTTCCTTCAGCTTCCCTCGTTCTCCCACGCCGGTGCGGCTTACGCCATGGCCATCATCATCTACGGCACCTGGATCGCCGTCGGCGTGAAGAACCACGGCATCCGCTACTTCAAGCTGGCCGTTGTTCCCTCGGGAGTCCCGGGCTGGATCATGCCGCTGATGGTGCCGCTGGAAATCATTTCCAACTTCATCGTTCGCCCGCTGACACACTCCTTGCGTTTGATGGCGACCATGCTCGCCGGCCACATGATCGTGATGCTTGCCTCCACCGGCGCCCGTCACCTGATCATGGTCCAGGAGTCGCTGGCCCTGAACGCCGTCGGCGTCCTGGTCATCGTCGGCTCGGTGGCGATGTACTTCCTCGAACTCCTGATCATGGTCCTGCAGGCATTTGTCTTCACCCTGCTGACCGCCATCTACATCCAGGGTGCCCTGGATGCAGACGCCCACTAAGCTTTCCGGGCTCGCACCAACCAACTAAAGTTTTCCCCCTTGAATGGGGGAATGACCTCACAACCTGCCGACAAAGTGTCGGTATCTTGAAAGGAACGAAATGGAACTCCACGGCTCCCTCAACATGATCGGCTACGGCCTGGCTGCAATCGGCTCGGCCATCGGCGTGGGCATGATCTTCGCTGCCTACATCAACGGTGTAGCTCGTCAGCCGGAAGCTCAGCGCATCCTTCAGCCCATCGCCATGCTGGGCTTCGCCCTTGCAGAAGCACTGGCAATCTTGGGCCTCGTCTTCGCCTTCGTCGTCGGCGCCTAGTTCCCCTCGTAGTGGCCCTGCCACTGTCGCAGGCGCCATTGCAATTGGAACTTAAGAGATAAGGAAGAGTGAGAATGATCAGCAACGAATTGATCCTCGCTGCAGGCGAGAGTGCCAACCCGCTGCTTCCGAACCCGTGGGAAATTCTTGTCACTGCTGCAGGCTTCGCTGTCCTGCTGTTTTTGGTGGTCAAGTACATTGCCCCGGCATTCGAGAAGTCCTACCAGGACCGTGTCACGGCCATCGAGGGTGGACTTGAGAAGGCAGAGGCCGCACAGGCCGAAGCCAACGCCACCCTTGAGCAGTACAAGGCACAGCTGCTTGAAGCACGCACCGAAGCCAACCGCATCCGTGAGGAAGCGCGCGAAGAAGGTGCCCTGATTCTTGCGGAACTGAAGACCAAGGCAGCAGAAGAGTCGACTCGCATCACCGAGCAGGCCCACCGCCAGATCGAAGCCGAGCGCACCGCAGCAGTTACCTCGCTGCGTGCCGAGGTCGGAACCCTGGCAACTTCGCTTGCCAGCAAGATCGTCGACGACGCCCTTGAGAACGACGAGCGCGCTTCCCGCGTGGTCGACAAGTTCCTGGCAGACCTTGAAACCCAGCAGAACGCAGGTGCATCGAACTAATGGCAGGTGTATCGAGCGAGTCACTGTCCGCGGCGCTGGCGTCGTTGGAAACCAAGCTTGCACACGCGTCCTTGGAATTGTCCGCCGAGCTATTTGGGACGGTTGACGTTCTGGATGGCAATGCTGGCCTGCGTCGCGCACTGACTGATCCGGCCCGCGGGGCCTCGGACAAGGCGGGGCTTGTTGCCCAGCTGTTGCGCGGGAAGGTCTCGGCGGAAGCCGAATCCACCGTCGCGTCTCTGGCAACCTCGCGTTGGAGCTCGGCACGAGACATTGGCGATGCACTGGAGACCGTGGCGGCAACTGTCGCCATCGCGGTAGCCGAGCGTCAGGGCGGTTCCGCAGGACTGGAGAGGCTCGAAGAAGACCTCTTCGCGTTCATCCGTGTGGTTGGGTCCAGTCACGATCTGCAGCGTGCCCTCGATGATTCCAAGGCAACGGCCGAAGCCAAGGGCGCCCTGGCGCTCAAGCTGGTGCCGAACGCCTCGGATGCATCTGCACTGCTGATCCGCCAGGCCGTCGCTTCGCCGCGCGGGCTCAAGCCCGTCGCACTTCTGGAGCGCTTCGTGGAATTGGTGGCTAAACGCCAGGACCGCTGGATTGCCCAGGTGAGTGTCACCCGTGACCTCACTTCGGAGCAGACAGCGCGCCTGCAGGCAGGCCTGAACAACCTTTACGGCCGGGACTTGAAGATCAATGTCGAGATCGACCCGGCACTAGTTGGCGGCATCCGCGTCAAGGTGGGAGACGAGGTTGTTGACGCAACCATCGCCACCCGCGTCGCGGATCTTCGCCGCCAGTTGGCAAGCTAGGCAGCCCCCCACTTCAACACGGGGGGCCTGCCTTGCAGGCCAGTCACCATAGACTGAATCAAATTTCGGTTACCGCAACGATTGACCGCGGTAATCACAACTTAGGAGAGCAGGGACTGCAGATGGCCGAATTGACCATCAACGCCGACGACGTCCGCAATGCCTTGAATGAGTTCGCAGCGTCCTACGAACCGGGCAAAGCAGAGCGCACCGAGGTCGGCCGCGTAACCACGGCAAGTGACGGCATCGCCAAGGTGGAGGGTCTTCCCTCCGTCATGGCAAACGAGCTGCTTCGCTTCGAAGACGGCACCCTGGGCCTGGCCCAGAACCTTGACACCCGCGAGATCGGTGTCGTCGTCTTGGGCGACTTCACCGGCATCGCCGAAGGCCAGCGCGTAGAGCGCACCGGCGAGATCCTTTCGGTTCCGGTTGGCGACGCCTTCCTCGGCCGAGTGGTTGACCCGCTGGGCGAGCCGATCGATGACCTGGGACCGATCGCGTCCTCCGGTCGCCGCGCACTGGAGCTTCAGGCTCCGGGCGTGACGCAGCGCAAGTCGGTTCACGAACCGCTGCAGACCGGCATGAAGGCCATCGATGCGATGATCCCGATCGGCCGTGGCCAGCGTCAGCTGATCATTGGCGACCGCCAGACCGGCAAGACCGCCCTGGCCGTTGACGCGATCATCAACCAGAAGGCCAACTGGGCTTCCGGGGACACCAACAAGCAGGTCCGCTGCATCTACGTGGCAATTGGTCAGAAGGCTTCGACCATTGCCGCAGTGCGCCAGACCCTTGAAACCAATGGTGCGCTGGAATACACCACCATTGTCGCCTCCCCGGCCTCCGACCCGGCCGGCTTCAAGTACCTGGCACCGTACGCCGGCTCGGCCATTGGCCAGCAGTGGATGTACGACGGCAAGCACGTTCTGATCGTCTTTGATGATCTGTCCAAGCAGGCCGAAGCCTACCGCGCCGTATCGCTGTTGCTGCGTCGCCCGCCGGGACGCGAAGCCTACCCGGGCGACGTGTTCTACCTGCACTCCCGCTTGCTTGAGCGTTGTGCAAAGCTCTCCGACGAGCTCGGAGCAGGCTCGATGACCGGTCTGCCGATCATCGAAACCAAGGCAAACGACGTCTCGGCCTTCATTCCGACCAACGTCATTTCCATCACCGACGGCCAGATCTTCCTGCAGTCGGACCTCTTCAACGCCAACCAGCGTCCGGCAGTCGACGTGGGCATCTCGGTGTCCCGCGTTGGTGGCTCGGCGCAGATCAAGGCCATGAAGAAGGTTGCCGGTACGTTGAAGCTCGAGCTGGCACAGTTCCGCGACATGCAGGCATTCGCCATGTTCGCCTCGGACCTGGACGCCGCTTCCAAGCAGCAGCTGACCCGTGGCGCACGCCTGATGGAACTTCTCAAGCAGGGACAGTACGCACCGTTCCCGGTTGAGGACCAGGTCGTCTCCGTGTGGGCCGGTACCAAGGGCTACCTGGATGATGTCCCGGTTGAGGACGTTCGTCGTTTCGAAACCGAGTTCATCGCTCACCTGCGTCACCGCACCAACGTGCTCACCGTGATTGCCGAGACCGGCAAGCTCGAGGACGAGACCGTTGAATCGCTCAAGTCGAACATCGTCGACTTCAAGGCCGGCTTCTTCGGTGAAGGCGACGACAAGCTTGTCGCCGCCGGCAAGGAAGAATTCGACGCCTTGGCCGAGGGATCCGTCGACCAGGAAAAGATCGTCAAGCAAAAGCGCTGACATCACCTTTGATTAGGGGTTGCCGCACCCGAAGGTGCGGTGCGGCAGCCCCTGCAAAGGGATAAGGAAAGGACAAACATGGGAGCCCAGATTCGGGTCTACCGCCAGAAGATTGCATCGACGACGTCGATGGGCAAGATCTTCAAGGCGATGGAACTGATCGCCTCTTCCCGTATTGGCAAGGCACGCGCGCGTGTCTCGGCATCGCTGCCGTACGCCAATGCGATTACCCGTGCTGTTACTGCCGTCGCGTCACAGTCAGAGGTTGATCACCCACTGACCACCGAGCCGGAGTCAATCCGTCGCGCGGCGGTCTTGGTCATGACCTCGGACCGCGGACTCGCCGGGTCCTACTCCGCCAGCGTCTTGAAGCAGGCAGAGCACCTCGTAGAACTGCTCCATGAAGAAGGCAAGGACGTCAAGACCTACCTGGTCGGCCGCAAGGCTCAGGCGTACTTCGATTTCCGTGGACGCGAATACGCGAAGGTGTGGACCGGTGGTACCGACGCCCCGGAGTTTACGACCGCACGCGAACTGCGCGAAGCCCTGCTCAAGGACTTCGCCGACGAATTTGAAGTGGGAGGCGTGGACGAGATCCACGTTGTCTTCACCCAGTTCAAGTCGATGGTCGTTCAGGAACCGACGGTCATTCGTTTGCTGCCGCTTGAGGTTGTCGAGGAGGAGTCCGAGACTCCTGCCGACGAGCTGCTGCCGCTCTACGAATACGAGCCGGAGCCGGAGCAGGTGCTTGACGCACTGCTTCCGCGGTACATCGAATCACGCATCTTCAACGCGATGTTGCAGGCGGCGGCTTCCGAGCTCGCAGCCCGACAGCGTGCAATGAAGTCCGCCGGCGACAACGCCAAGGAACTCATCAAGAAGTACACGCGTCTTCGTAACAACGCCCGCCAGGCCGAGGTTACCCAGGAACTCTCCGAAATCGTTGCCGGCGCTGACGCGCTGAACGGCTAACGGGAACTTCCTACCCACACTTACATCCACGCCATCTACACAAGTGAAGTGAGAGAGAGATGACTGCCCAACTCAACGAGCAGGGTACCGCTGCCTCGACCGGTGCAATCGGTCGTATCGCACGCGTTATCGGCCCGGTTGTCGACGTTGAATTCCCCGCCGACTCCCTGCCTGCTATTTACAATGCTCTTTCCGCTGAGATTACTCTCAACGGCAAGACCACCACCATCACCTTCGAAACCAGCCAGCACCTCGGTGACTCCATGGTTCGTGCCATCGCCCTGCAGGCCACCGACGGACTTGTCCGCGGTACCCAGGTTGTCGATTCCGGTGCCCCGATCTCCGTACCCGTTGGCGACGTTGTCAAGGGCCACATCTTCAACGTGCTGGGCGAGCCCCTCGACGTTGCGGCCTCGGAACTCGAGATCACCGAGCGCTGGCCGATCCACCGCAAGGCTCCGAGCTTCGCGAGCCTCGAAGGCTCGACCGAAATGCTGGAGACCGGCATCAAGTCGATCGACCTTCTCACCCCGTACATCAAGGGTGGAAAGATCGGCCTGTTCGGCGGCGCCGGCGTTGGCAAGACCGTGCTGATCCAGGAAATGATCACCCGTGTGGCCCGCAACTTCGGTGGTACCTCGGTATTCGCCGGTGTTGGCGAGCGCACCCGTGAAGGCAACGACCTCTGGGTCGAAATGGAAGAAGCCAACGTCTTGAAGGACACCGCCTTGGTGTTCGGCCAGATGGATGAGCCGCCAGGAACGCGTCTTCGCGTGGCGCTTTCGGCACTGACCATGGCGGAGTACTTCCGCGATGTGCAGAAGCAGGACGTGTTGCTCTTCATCGACAACATCTTCCGCTTCACCCAGGCCGGTTCCGAGGTGTCGACCCTGCTGGGCCGCATGCCTTCGGCCGTGGGTTACCAGCCGAACCTTGCCGACGAGATGGGTCTCCTCCAGGAGCGCATCACCTCGACCAAGGGCCACTCGATCACCTCGATGCAGGCCGTTTACGTGCCTGCCGATGACTACACGGACCCGGCCCCGGCCGCGACCTTCGCCCACTTGGATGCGACCACGGAACTTTCCCGTGAAATCGCTTCCCGTGGTCTGTACCCGGCCATCGATCCGCTGACCTCCACGTCGCGAATCCTTGACCCGCAGTACGTTGGTCACGACCACTACAACACCGCGGTTCGCGTCAAGCAGATCCTCCAGAAGAACAAGGAACTGCAGGACATCATCGCGATCCTCGGCATCGACGAACTCGGTGAAGAGGACAAGATCGTTGTATCGCGTGCTCGTCGCATCCAGCAGTTCCTCTCCCAGAACACCTACACTGCCAAGCAGTTCACCGGTGTCGAGGGTTCGACGGTTGCCATCAAGGACACCATCGAGGGCTTCAACGCGATCTGCAACGGCGACGTTGACCACATTGCCGAGCAGGCATTCTTCAACATCGGCGGCATGGACGACGTTGAGCGCCAGTGGGCCGACATCCAGAAGTCGACTCGCTAATCATGGCCGAACTCCAAGTCGAAATCGTTGCAGCCGACCACTTCGTGTGGTCGGGTGCGGCGAAACTGGTCAAGGGACGCACCAGCAACGGCGAGATCGGGATCCTTCCCGGCCACGTGCCGATGTTGGCCGTCCTGGCTGCCGGGGATATGGAAATCGTTCCGGTCTCCGGGTCACGGTTCTCGGTCCAGGTTGATGGCGGGTTCTTCTCCGTTGACGCCGACCGCGTCGTGATCGTAGCGGACAACGCCGTCATGGCCGACTCCGTCCCGGCGGGAACTCGATAGTCCTGCCTTGAACGAACTCGGCATTCCTGTGCTCATCGTGTTGGCAGCCCTGCTGCTTGTGGTGATGTTCTTGGGTGCCATGGGAGTGCGCCGCATTCAATTGCGGCGCACTCTTGGCACTTTCGACGCTTCCATCTGCACTTCCTCCGGGAAGTGGATGATGGCGATTGCGCGTTATGGCCCCGGAGAGCTTGAGTTCCTCAAGCTCTTTTCGGTCTCCCCGATCCCGGTGCATCGATTCCTGCGGACCTCCATCCGGCTCAAGGGCTGGCGGCGTCCCGCGGAAGAGGAAAAGCATCTGGTGCAGCCCGGAAGCGTCATCGTGATGATGAGCTATGAAGGCCGAGAAGTATTGGTCGCCATGGATTACCAGACCTACAACGGCCTTTCGGCATGGTTGGAAGCCGGCCCCGTTGCGGGCGTCGGCACCTGGCGGCAAGACTGAACAAGCAAGACAAAGGCATGGGGCGGGATGAATAAATCATCCCGCCCCATGCCTTTTGCTTCTTCTTAGGTTGACGCCCATCCGGTTCCGTGCCGCGTCGCGGCCGGTCTCCCTGCGGGCGAAAAGATCAAAGAGTCTGTGAAGTCCTTAGAGACCGACGACGCCGGTGGCCTGCGGACCCTTGGCGCCCTGGCCAACTTCGAATTCCACGCGCTGGTTTTCTTCCAGCGTGCGGAAACCGTTGGTCTGGATTTCCGAGTAGTGCACGAACACGTCGGCCTCGGCGCCATCGGGAGTGATGAAGCCGAATCCCTTTTCGGCGTTAAACCACTTCACGGTTCCCTGAGCCATGTATTTCTCCTCATTTAGTGCGAAAAACTGACCGTTGCACTGTGCAACGACCATTTGGTGGTACTCAAGTGAGAAGAACACTGGCGAGAGGTTGACCCCACCGCAGCTACTTCACACCCGCAGCACTGCTTTGGCGGGTATGACTAACCAACACAAAGACTGAGTCAAGCATCACACAATCGCGTGACTTGGGTCAATACCCCGAGGCCGGTTGCTAAGCGGAAACTTCACAAAAGATTGCGGCCATTGCGCACGACCTGCCGCAGGCCCAGATCCGCGTCCAGCACCAGCAGGTCGGCCACGAAGCCCTGGTGGAGGCGCCCTGCCTCGTCGATCAGCCCCAGCACGCTCGCGGGCACCGTCGTGGCGGAGATGACGGCGTCGCGCAGCTCCACGCCCGCGGCCACCGCGGCACGCACCACCTCGAGCAGGCTTGCGGTGCCGCCGGCCAGCGATCCGTCCGAGGCCAGGCGGGCCTCCCCGTTGCTCACCGTGACCTCCGCCGGACCCAGCGTGTAGCTGCCGTCGGCCAGTCCGGCGGCGGCCATCGAGTCGGTGACAAGTGCGATGGACTCGGCGCCCAGCAAGCCGAACATGGTCCGCACCATGGCGGGGTCCAGGTGGACGCCGTCGGCCACGAGCTCGACGATGATCTTCCCCTGCGCGGCCAGTTCCAGGCAGGCCGCGACGGCCCCGGGCGCGCGGTGGTGCATCGGCGGCATGCCGTTGAACAGGTGGGTCACGGTGGGGCGCTCGGTGAAGCCGTCGACCCCGGCGCTGGAAAGTTCTTCGCGGGCAACCTCAAGGGAGGCCGTGGCCATCGCGGCGTCGGCGTCGGTGTGCCCCAGGGAAGGGACCACGCCCTGGGAGACCAGCTGCTCGAGCAGGGCGTCGGACCCGGGGCGTTCCGGGGCATAGGTCATGGTGCGCAGCTGGCCGGCGGCGGCATCGATCAGCTCGTCGACGAAGTCCGGATCCGGGTCGGAGAGGTACGCGGGGTCCTGGGCGCCGCAGCGGGTCACGGAGAGGAACGGGCCCTCGGCGTGGATTCCGGCGAGGTCCCCGCGCTGGGCGAATCCGGCCAGCACTCCCGCGGCCGCCAGCATGTCCGCGCGCGGGGCGGTGACCAGCGAGGCCAGGAACGTGGTGGTGCCCGAACGGTGCAGGTGCTCGATGGCCGCGGTGATCGACTCGGGGTCCCCGGAAGGGAAGTCCCCGCCGGCGGCGCCGTGGCAGTGCAGGTCGATCAGGCCCGGGATGATGATGGTGCCTTCCGGGCTCTCGCGCAGCTCGAAGGTGTCCGATCCGTCGAAAAACGTAAACTCGTGCTCGTCGCCGGCGAAGGCGATGCGGTCGCCCTCCACGGCAACGATGCCCTCGGCGATGTCCCTTCCGGGAGTGACGAGTCGTCCGGTCAGCGCGTAACGTTCGGGTGAATCGGTGGCAGTCATGGACCCAGTCTAGGTCCGGGGACGGCGGCGAATCATGCATCCGCGCCGCAAAAGTTTCGGAGGACGGTTCCGCGCCGCCGGCCGATGCGCGCGCCGGGACCCCCAGCCGCGCGGGAATGCGGGGCCGGCCGCGGGGGAGCGGGGCGTAGGGTGCGGACCTAGAAGAGGCGTGCCGCCACGTCGTCGACGCCGCGCATCGCGTCGTAGTCCAACACCAGGCAGGCGATGCCGCGGTCGGCGGCGAGCGTGCGGGCCTGCGGCTTGATCTTCTGGGCGGCGAAGACGCCGCGCACCGGCTTGAGCAGCGGGTCGCGGTTGAGCAGCTCGAGGTAGCGGGTGAGCTGCTCGACGCCGTCGATGTCGCCGTTGCGCTTGAGCTCGATGGCCACGGTGGCGCCGTCGGCGTCGCGGGCCAGGATATCCACCGGGCCGATGGCGGTCATGTACTCGCGGCGGATCAGCGTGTAGCCGGCGCCGACGGTCTCGATCTGCTCGGCCAGCAGGCGCTGCAGGTCGGCCTCGGCCCCGTCCTTGATCAGCCCGGGATCGATCCCGAGGTTGTGCTCGGTGTCGTGGATGATCTCCTTGATGTGCACCACCAGGCGGTCGTCGGACTTCTGGTGCGCGACGTGCCAGAGCTCGACGTCGCCCTCGGCGGCCTGCTCCTCGTCGGGCTCGAGGACCCGCATCACGGCCGGGGGGCTCATCCAGTTCAGCGGCTTGTAGCTGCCGCCGTCGGAATGGACCAGCACCGAGCCGTCGGCCTTGACCATCAGCAGGCGGGTCGCCAGGGGGAGGTGGGCACGCAAACGGCCCTCGTAATCAACTGAACACTTGGCAATGACTAAACGCACAACAGGCACTCTACCGGGTTTCGCGCGCCGGCCGTGGCCCGACGGGCGGTGCCCCGGGTGCGTCCCGCGCCGGGCGGGCGGCGCATCTGGGGCAGAATTGGACCATGGCCCGCTCGAACCGTCCCTCCCGCTCATCCGCCCCCAAGCCCCGTTCCGGCCGGGTCAACAAGTGGACGCGGCCCGACGACGGGTCGGATGAACCGTGGCTGGAAAAGGCCCGCTACGGCGTGCAGCGCCTGCAGGACGCGCCTGACGGCCAGTGGCACGTGCGCCGGATATCCGCGGTGGGCGCGGCAAAGACCTACAAGTGTCCCGGATGCGGGCAGTTCATCAAGCCTGGGACCGAGCACCTGGTGGCGTGGCGAGCCGACCATTGGTCCGGCGACGACGCCTCGGCCGCGGCGCGGCGCCACTGGCACCCCAAGTGCTGGGAATCACGCTCCTACCGCTACTGACGGGCGAGCCGACACGGCTGCGGCGCACGGCCGCGAACCCGCTACCCGTGCACCTAGCGGTTGTCCTGCCTGACGATGAAGACCTCGCGCAGGATCAGCATGACCGCGGCCGCCACGGGAATGGCCATGAGCGCGCCGACGACGCCGAGCAGCGAGCCTCCCGCGATCACCGCGATCACCGCCACCGCGCCGGGGACGGACACCGCCTTCTGCATGACCCGCGGGGAGACGAAGTAGGCCTCGATCTGCAGGTACCCGAAGTAGCAGATCGCGTAGATCGCGGTGGTCTGCCAGCCCAGGGTCAGGGAGACCAGGGAAACGAGGATGCCGGCGATGACGGCGCCGACCAGCGGGATGAAGGCCAACATGGCCACCAGCAGGGTCAGCAGCGCGGCAAACGGTACGCCCAGGATGCTCATGAGCACCAGTGCGACCGTCGCGTTCAACAACGCCACGAACGCCTGGCCCATGACGTAGTTGCCGACCGAAAGGGTGATGGTGTTGCCCAGTTCCTCCACGCGGGCCCGGCGCGAATGCGGGGCCAGTCGGTAGGCGAAGGACTTCAATGCCGGCAGCGAGGCCAGGAAGTAGATGGCCAGCACCAGCACGGTCAGCACGCCGAACATGCCCTGGGCAATCACGCTGCCCACCCCCAGCACCCCTCCGAAGATCCCGCCCACGGCACCGGTGTCGGAGAAGAACTTTCCGATCTCATCGCTGATCCGGTCCGAGAGCTGGTACTGCGCATCGAGGGTGACGAAGAATTCGGACTTCAGGAAGTCGTCGACGATCTTCGGCGCGCGCTCGATGAACTGCGCGGTCTGCTCGGTGAGCGTCGGGATGATGGCGCCCATGAATCCGGCGACACCGCCGAGCAGAGCGAGCATCGTGACCACCACGCCGACGGCCCGCGGGAATCCGCGGGCCACCAGGAATCGCACGATCGGGTCCAGGCCCAGCGCAATGAACAGGGCGATGGCGATCCAGATGACCAGCGACCCCACGTTGGTCAGCAGGAAGAAGCCCAGCAGTGCCAACCCCACGCCCACGGTGAAGAGGAAGCCGAAGGCGATCGGGTTGGCCTGGGGGGAGACGTCGGTATCCGGCGGGCCCTCGGCGGGATCGCGGTGCGGTTCCGGCGGGAACCCGAAATTCGCCGGCGGCTTGATCCGTGCGTCCAGGGTCTGCTGGGCGCTGCCCAGCGCCCTGCGCCACCATCGGCGGGGTGCCGCGGACCTTTCCGGGACGGCATTCGGGCCCGGGACGGCCTGTCCTTCGGCATCGGCTCCCGGTTCGGTGCCGTGGGCCCCGGTGCCTTCCGGCGTTGCTGCTTCGTCCCCGTCTTGAGTAGTCACAATTCCGAGCTTAATGCCCCGAGCGCCCACTTGGCGGCATTGGCCTATCGAAGTCGCATGGGCCGAAAAGTGGCCGACGCCTCACGGGGTGTCGGCGTGGTGCTACCCACATTCCGGAACCCCGATGCGCTAGAACTCGTTAGACTTGTGAGCGTGTCATCCTGATAAATGATGTGGGTGGCACCCGAGGCCGAATCTCGACCCCCTCATCCGTTAGGTGTAATTGTGCGAAAGATCTTCTCAGCGATCGCTATCATTCTTGGGCTGGCAGCCCTGGTGGTGGGGATCGGCCAGCGAACCATTTGGGCACCGCCCGAGACGCTGACCGCTTCCTTTGCCCAGGCCCCCGCAGCCGCCCCAGTGACACTCATCGAAGCCGGGGCCGGAACCGTGGGCGGACACCCCACGGAAATCACCATCAACGCCGAAGGCAAGTTCACCGCCTCGCTGGTGCGCTCCGCCGATGCGCAGGCGTGGGTCGGCAAGGCCGCCCACACCACCATCACCGGCATCAATGCCGAAGATACCCTCCTCGAGTCGACCTCCGAGACCGGGGAAGACCAGGTGCCCAACCCGGCCGGCGACGACATCTTCCAGGCGACCGAAAACGCCGACAAGACCATGACCTACCGCTGGACCAATCCCGACGAGGGATCCTGGACGCTGCTGCTGGCCGCCGACGGCAAGGCCGCGGCCCCCACCGACATCACCGCGACCTGGCCCGGCGACACCGCCACCCCGTTCTCGATGCCGTTGATCATTGCCGGCTCGCTGCTGCTCATTGCCGGCATCGCCCTGGCCGCCGTGCGCACCGCGCCCCGCGGCGGTTCCGGCGGCGGACGCCGTGCTGCCGGCCAGCCCGACGCCCCGCAGACCGACACGCTGCCCACCACGCCCGCGCCCAAGTCCGGCGAGAACACCGTGGCCAAGGTCGTGGCGACCGCCTCCGTGCTGGCCTTGGTGCTGCTGCCCTCCGCACCGGCCCTGGCCGTCGGTTCTTCGTCGAGCCCGGCGGAAAGCTCCGCCACCGAGGAAGCCGAGAAGGTCTTCCCCGTGGTGCTGCAAAACCAACTCGAGCGCATCCTCGGCGAGGCTTCCGCCTCCGTGGCCAAGGCCGACAAGTCCCGGAACCCCAAGGACCTGGACGCCCGCACCACCGGTGCACTGAAGGCCCTGCGCAACCAGAACTACGCGCTGCGCAATGACAAGGTCAAGATCGACGCCCCGGCGGCCATCGACACCAGCGTGATCCGCTCGGCTGCCGTGCCCACTGACGACGGCGCGCACTTCCCGCGCTCCATCATGGTCGTCACCGCCAAGGACTCCGGCGCCTCCACGATCCCCACCGCGATCACGCTGACGCAGTCCGGGCCTCGGGAGAACTACAAGGTCGCCTTCGCCACCCCGATGCTCCCCGGCTCCACGTTCCCCGGCATCGCCGTGGGCGACCAGTCGGTGAAGCAGCTCAAGGACGACGCCAAGGACCTGGTCATGAACCCGAAGACCGCCCTCGAGCGCCTCGCCGGGTTCATGGACAACGAGAAGGCCAAAGATGGCGACAAGTTCGCCAAGAACGCCTTCCTGACCCTGAACGCCAAGGACCAGAACGCCTTGGTCAAGGCCAACAAGGACGCGACGATCACCTTCAAGCGGACCGTGAACGCCAAGGACACCGTGGTGCTGGCCACCCCGGACGGCGGGGCACTGGTCTCGGGCAGCTTCACCGCCACGACCACCGCCAAGCCCAAGGAAGACGGCGGGACCATTGGCCTGGACGACACGACCGCCAAGATCGTCGGCGCCAAGGACACCAAGAAGGGCATCGAAATCACCTACGGCGAGCCGGCGCTCATCTACATCCCGGCTGCAGACTCCAAGGACAAGATTTCCGTGGTTGCCGCCGAGGTCCTCACCAGGGGAGCAAAGCTGCTGAAGTAGCACTCCCACCCTTTCCAGGGAGCCGGGAACCGCACGGTTCCCGCATCGGAAGGCGTGGTGCCGCAGGACACGGGTAGCGGATCCCGTGGCCGAGGCACCGCGCCTTCCGTCGTTGGCGCCGTGCCGGTGCGCGGGCAGCGGTGCGGCAACGGGTTTTCCACCCGGGCCCGATGCGGCCTAAAGTAGAGGAATGACCACCAGCATGCCTGAACCCACTGCACCCTCCTCACGCGGCGCCATTGATCTGGCAGCCTTCAAGCAATCCCAGCCGGAGCCGGTTGGCACACCCGGGGAGGCGCTGCCCACCTGGGTGCGCTCCGTCAACCAGGAGAGCTTCCCGGAAGTCGTTGCCCTTTCCCAGCAGGTGCCGGTGATCGTTTCGCTCGGCAGCCCGCGCTCCCCGGGATCGGTGCAGCTTGACGGGGTGCTGGCCTCCCTGGTCGATGCCAAGCGCGGCACCCTCGCCCTGGCCACCGTCGACGCCGAGCAGCAGCCCGCCATCGCCCAGGCCTTCCAGGTCACGCAGGTTCCCTCCGTCATCGCCCTGATCAACGGGCAGCCGGTCCCGCTGTTCCAGGGCAGCGCCGAGACCGCGCAGATCCAGTCGCTGATCGACGAGCTGCTGGCCCTGGGCGTCCAGCACGGCGTGGCCGGGACCATCCCGCCGCTGGGCACCACGGCGCCGGCCACCGGCCCGGCCCCGCTGCCGCCGCTGCACCAGGCCGCCCTGGACGCCATCGAGTCCGGCGACCTGCCGGCCGCCGAAACCGCGTACAAGCAGGCGCTGAACGAGAAGCCCAACGACAACGAGGCCTCCATCGGGCTGAACCAGGTGCGCCTGCTGATGCGCACCGAGGACAAGGACCTTGCCGCCGTGCGCGCAGCCGGCGCCGCCGCCCCGGATGACCTGCAGGCGCAGCTGGACGTGGCGGACATGGACCTGGTCGGCGGCCACGTCGAGGACGCCTTCGCCCGGCTGGTCGCCTTCATCGGCCGCAATGCCGGAGACGAGAAGGAAGCCGCCCGCGCCCGCCTGGTCGAACTGTACTCGGTGGTAGGCGTGGCCGACGAGCGCGTCGTCGCCTCCCGCCAGAAGCTGGCACGCGTCCTGTTCTAGGAACGCCTTCGCCGGCCCTTGCGCGTGTGCCCGCCCGCGGGCCGTGCAGGGAACCGAATAGGTGTGGGGGAGTGTCGCCGGGGCCCGGAAGGATCGCGGCGGCACTCCCCTTTTTCGTGCCCGGATTGGGGGCCGCGCGTCCTGCCGGCTTGTCCGCCACCGGCGCCGCCGTCATCCGAAAAGATGGCTCGGGCGGGAGGATTAGTCCGCAGGGATGACGGCAAAACCGTGTGACGACTGCTAATTTCGATTCCATGAGCAACTCCTTTCCGGAACCCGGCACCCCGGCCCTGTCGATCCGATCGCTGGGCAAGCGATTCGGCGAAAAGGTCGCGGTCAACGGCATTTCCCTCGACGTCCCCGCGGGGTCCTTCTTCGGCCTCGTCGGGCCCAACGGCGCCGGCAAGACCACCACGCTGTCCATGGCCACCGGGCTGCTGCGCCCGGATGCCGGCCAGGTCCGGCTGAACGGGATCGACGTCTGGGCCGAACCGCTGAAGGCCAAGGCCGCCATGGGCGTGCTGGCCGACGGGGTGCGGCTCTTCGACCGGCTCTCCGGGCGCCAGCTGGTCACGTATTCCGGCCTGCTGCGCGGCATGGACCGCGCCACGGTCCAAGAGCGCACCGAGGACCTGTTGCGCGTGCTGGACCTTCAGGACGCCGGTGCCAAGCTGGTCGTGGACTACTCCGCGGGCATGACCAAGAAGATCGCCCTGGCCACCGCGCTGATCCACTCCCCGCGGGTGCTGGTGCTCGATGAGCCTTTCGAGGCCGTGGACCCGGTCTCCGCCGCGAACATCCGCGAGATCCTCGCCGACTACGTCGCCCACGGCGGCACCGTCATCGTCTCCTCCCACGTCATGGACCTGGTCCAGCGCATGTGCAGCCATGTGGCGGTCATCGCCAACGGCAACCTGCTCGCGGCAGGCACCGTGGATCAAGTGCGCGGCGGATCCTCCCTGGAGGAACGCTTCGTCGAGCTGGTCGGCGGCCGCGGCACGAACGAGGGGCTCTCGTGGTTGCACACCTCCTAAGGCTCAAGCTCCTGCTGCTGAAGAACTCTTTCCGTCGCAGTCCCTGGCAGCTGGTCGGCGTCGGCATCGGCGCGCTCTACGGCCTGGGCATGGCCGTGACCCTGGTGGCCGGCACGGTGTACCTCGCCGAGGTCGACCCGGCACTGGCCAACACCATCCTGGTGTCCGCGGTCTCGCTCATCACCCTGGGCTGGGCTCTCATCCCGCTCGTCGCCTTCGGGGTCGACCTGACCCTGGACCCGGCACGCTTCACCACCTTCACGCTTTCGCGGCCCCGGCTGGCGACCGGGCTGCTGCTTTCGGGCTTCATCGGGGTCCCGGGCGCGCTGACGCTGGTGCTGCTCGGCGGGCAGTTCCTGGCTTGGCGCCAGAACCCGGCAACCCTGGCGGCGGCGCTCCTCGGCGGCGTGCTGGCCGCGGTGATGTGCCTGGCGCTGGCACGGCTGACCACCACCTCGATGGCCCGGCTGACCGGTTCGCGGCGCTTCCGCGACGTCGCCGGGATCATCGCGATCATCCCGCTGATCCTGCTGGGCCCGATCATCGGCTCGGCGGCCGAGGGCATCGATTCGGTGCTGGACTGGCTGCCGCGGCTCGTCACCGTGCTGGGGTTCACCCCGCTGGGCGTCTTCGCGGCGCTGCCCGGGGACCTGGCCGCCGGGGCCTGGGGGACCGGCGCGGCCCGCCTGGCCCTGGGGCTGGGGTACCTCGGCGCGGTGCTCTGGGCGTGGGAGCGCGGGCTGCACCGGTCGATGGAGAACCCGATGGCCCCGCGCACGAGCACCAAGGCCGTGGGCAGGGGCGCCTTCGGCATCTTCCCCGCGACCCCCGTCGGGGCGGTGGCTGCCCGGTCGCTGACCTACTGGCTCAAGGACCCGCGCTACGCCGCGTCCATCGTGGTCGTCCCGCTGATGCCGGTGCTGATCTGGTTCACCGCCACGAACGCGGGGAGCCCGGAGATCATGCTGGTCCTGGGCCCGCTGCTGGGGATCCTGATGGCCTTCGCGATTTCCGCCGACGTCTCCTACGACTCCACCGCATTTTCGCTGCACGTGCTCACCGGGGTGCGCGGGGTCGCGGACCGCACCGGGCGAGTGCTGGCGTGTGCCGTCTTCGCGCTGCCGGTGACGTTGCTGGCCGCGGTCCTGCCGCCCGTGTTCCTGGACCGGCTGGACCTGCTGCCAGCGCTTCTCGGGATCTCGCTGTGCGGGTTGCTGGCCGGGTTCGGCGTGGCATCGGTCGCCTCGGCGCGCTTCACCTACGCGGTCCCGCTGCCCGGGGAGAGCCCGTTCAAGACGCCCCCGGGTGCCGGGGCGCGGATGGCCATCGTCCAGCTGGCCACCTTCACGCTCATGTTCGTGCTGCTGCTGCCGGGGCTCGGGCTGCTGGTGGCCCAGGTGCTCACCGGGGATGCGCTCTTCGGCTGGCTGGCGCTGGTGGTGGGCGTCGCGGAGGGCGCGGTGCTGCTGGTCCTGGGCATCCGCATCGGCGGGCGCTGGCTCGAGGCGCGGATGCCGGAACTGATGCAGGCGGTCATGGTGAACCGTTGAGCCGCCGGGCCGCCGACCCGCCGGTGCGATGCACGGCACCCGGCGAATCTACCGGAAGTCGATCAATCCGTTGTTAGACTGGTGGACATGAGCATGCCCCTAGATCCGTTCCGAGATGACCCGCGCACAACCTCCGGCGGCGGTGCCACCACCATCGAGCGCACCGAGGTGGCCCAGGAAGTCGAGGCCGGTGACCACGAGCGCTTCGCGCACTACGTGCGCAAGGAAAAGATCATGGAGTCCGCGCTTTCCGGCGATCCGGTCATTGCCCTGTGCGGCAAGGTGTGGATCCCGGGCCGCGACCCGCAGAAGTTTCCTGTGTGCCCCGAGTGCAAGGAAATCTACGAGGGCCTCACCGGCGGCGGGGACAAGGACAAGAAATAACATCTTCCACGCATCGTAGGTTCACACAGAACCCCCTTGGGCGCGCCGGCCCGCGCCCCAGGGGGAAGTTTTTTATTGCCGTGGAGGTGTATGCATGACCGATACCTTGTTCTCACTTGCAGACAAGCTGCCCATGGAGGACCGTCTTCCTCCCGCCTACCCGGAACGGGCGGCCTGGGGCACCGGACCGAAGCTCCGCGCCTGGCAGGCCGAGGCGCTGGACAAGTACTTCACCACCAACCCCCGCGACTTCATGGCCGTGGCAACCCCCGGCGCGGGCAAGACCACCTTCGCGCTGCGCCTGGCCAAGGTGCTGGTCGACGCGAAGACCGTCAACCGCATCATCGTGGTCGCCCCCACCGACCACCTCAAGAAGCAGTGGGCCGATGCCGCCGGGCGCGTGGGCCTGGCCATCGACCCGAACTTCAAGAACTCCGACGGCCGGCACGGTGACGGCTACATCGGCGTCGTCGTCACCTACGCGCAGGTCGCCTCCAAGCCGATGCTGCACCGCGCCAAGACCGAGGCCGCCCGCACCCTGGTGATCCTGGACGAGATCCACCACGGCGGCGACGCGCTTTCCTGGGGCGACGGCATCCGCGAGGCCTTCGAGCCGGCGATCCGCCGCCTGGCGCTGACCGGCACCCCCTTCCGCTCGGACACCGCGGCGATCCCCTTCGTCGAATACGCCGAAGGTCCCGACGGCATCCGCCGCTCCAAGGCCGACTACACCTACGGCTACGGCAATGCGCTGCGCGACCACGTGGTGCGCCCGGTGCTGTTCATGGCCTACTCCGGTTCCATGCGCTGGAAGACCAGCTCGGGCGAGGAGATGGAGGCCCAGCTCGGCGAGGGCTTCACCAAGGACATCACCGCGCACGCCTGGCGCACCGCCCTGGACCCGGCCGGGGACTGGATCCCCTCGGTGCTCCAGGCCGCGGACAAGCGCCTGACCCGGGTGCGGCGCACCGTGCCGGACGCCGGCGCCCTGGTGATCGCCACCGACCACGAGGACGCGCGCGGCTACGCCGAGCAGCTGGAGAAGATCTGCGGCGAAAAGGTCACCGTGATCCTCTCCGACGACGCGGGCGCCTCGAAGAAGATCGACGAGTTCTCCGCCGGCGACAGCCGCTGGATGGTCGCGGTGCGCATGGTGTCCGAGGGCGTCGACGTGCCCCGGCTGTGCGTGGGCGTCTACGCCACCTCCACCTCCACCCCGCTGTTCTTCGCGCAGGCCATCGGCCGCTACGTGCGAAGCCGGAAACGCGGCGAGGTCGCCTCCATCTTCCTGCCCTCGGTGCCGGTGCTCATGGCCCTGGCCAACGAGATGGAGACCGAGCGCGACCACGCGCTGGACCGCCCGGAGAAGCACTTCCAGGACCCGGACTACAACCCCGAGGACGACCTGGTCGCCGAGGCCAACCGCGAGGAAAAGGCCAGCGACGAGCTGAACAAGCAGAAGTTCGAGGCGCTGAACTCCAACGCCTCCTTCGACCGGGTGCTCTTCGACGGCGGCGAGTTCGGCACCGGCGGCGCCGTGGGCTCCGAGGAGGAGGAAGACTTCCTGGGAATCCCCGGGCTGCTGGACGCCGACCAGGTGGGCGTGCTGCTGCGCCAGCGCCAGGCCGAACAGGTTTCGCGGCGCAAGGTGCGCAAGAGCCACGAGGAACCCGCGGCGGCACCGGTGGTGGACCACCGGGCGCTGATGGAGATGCGCTCGACGCTCTCGAAGAACGTCTCGGCCTGGAGCGCGCGCACCGGCACCCCGCACGGGGTCATCCACACCAAGCTGCGCGAGGTGTGCGGGGGACCGGCAGTCGCCCAGGCCAATGCCGAGCAGCTGCAGAAGCGGCTGAACAAGCTGCAGGGCTGGTTCATCGGCAAGAAGTAGCTGCGCCAAGAAGGCCGGTGGTTCGGTGCGTGGGAGCGAATCCAACGCACCGAACCACCGGTTTTTTGCTTGTCTGGGTGTTTCGGCGCCGGGCATCAGGGGTTGCACGCGCGCCGCTGCCTCGGACGACTGGCCAATGCCGTCGAGGTTCAGCTGCACCCGGCAACAAGTGGCAACAAGTGGACCTTCGAATGTGTTGCTGGACACACTGGGCCGGGGGTGCAAGGGCGCTCCCTTTCGAACAATGGTGTTCCACCGAGGAGGGGCTTATGCCTAATCAACTGAGAGGCCGCCGGTATCGTGCCGTGCTGGCCGCCGCGTGCGCCGGTGCGCTTGGACTGGTCATGATGTCGACGCCCGCGGGCGCGGCGCCGGAGGGTGACACGGGCGCGGCCACCGCGTCATTGGACTCCATCCCCAAGGTCGTCGGGCCGATCGCCGTGACCGCCGACAGCTACCCGTTCTCGACGCTGGAGCGCGCCCGGGTGCCCCTCGATGTCGCCGAGCGCGGATATGTCGAGGAGGAGTACTTCCTCTCCGGGACGGCGAACGTCTACGACAACCCGGACGGTGAACTGCAGGTCCTGACCGGGGGCGTGCCGTACAACAACCACATCCTGGTGCGCCGCCCCGCCAAGAAGGCGGACTCCTCCGGGGTCGTGCTGGTGGACATCCTCAACGCCTCCAACGGCTTCCCGGGCGAGGACCACTTGCGGCGCATGGGGGACTGGGCGATGGAGCAGGGGCACACCGTCATCGGCGTGACCTCCAAGCCCATCCAGGTGGATGCGCTGAAGAACTTCGACCCGGAGCGCTATGCGGAGTTGACCTGGGACGTGAAGGACATCGAGCGCGAGCCGATCATTGCCGACCCGGCGGATCCGGCGGCGTTCGATCCGTTCATGGCCGTGCCCGGTGCCGAAGAGGGACTGGCGTGGGACATCATCACCCAGGTCGGCACGCTGCTTCAGAGCAAGGACGGACGCAAGATCCTCGGCGGGCAGAAGGCGAAGACCGTCCTGCTCATGGGCCAGTCCCAATCCGGGATCTACCTCAACACCTATGCCTCCAACTTCCACCGGGCGGTGACCGAGGCCAACGGCGGACCGGTGTTCGACGGCTACCTCAACACCGTCGGCGCAGTCCTTGAACGGCCGCTGCGCCAGGCGGAGGCGGGCGGCCTGGTCACGGTGCCCGGCACGGAGCCGGCGCTGGACGTCCCGTTCATCACCGTCACCTCGGAGGGCGACGCCGGCCTGTTCGGCGCCGCGACACTTGCCGAGAAGGAGCTGCCGGCGAACCGCCGGCATTGGCAGGTGCCCGGAACCCCGCACACCGACCTGCTCTCGCCGGTCGTCCCGGCGGACGGGGAGATCCTCAAGGCGGGACGGCTCCCCAACACCGCGGTCCACGACGCCGCGTTCCGGGATTCGCTGAACCCCTATCCGCTGGAGCCAACGGTCATCGCGGCCGCCGAGGCGCTCATGGCATGGAGCAAAACGAACCGCGAGGCGGCGCCCTCCCAGTGGTTCGGCCAAGCCCAGGGGGCGCTCACCCGGAACAAGGAAGGCAACGTCTCCGGGGGAGTCCGCTACGGACTCATCTCACACCCGTTGGGGCAGTACCGCGGTGCCGCGGCCCCCGGGGCCGTCTACGGTTCCACGGAGCTCATCTCGGCCGGGGAATTCGCGGAGAACTACGGGAGCCGCGCCGACTATCTCGCGCTCATCGCCGAGGTCGATGCCGCCCAGATCGAGCGCGGCTACCTCAATGAATGGGGCGCGGAGTATTTCGCCGGCTTCGCCAACGGTCTCATGGATCGCATCGGTGTGCCGAAGGGCCCAACCGGCGAAAAGCCCGGCAGCCAGGGCTGATTGGCCGCGCCCGCACGCATCGGTGCGGGCGCGGAATCCCGGACGTTGGAAAATGGGCGGCGAATCGGCCAGGGCAAGGACCGCCGTGCACGGCTCAGCCCAGGGACAGGACCGTGACCTCCGCGTCGCGCAGTTCCTGCAGCACCGCGGGGGTGTTGTCCGGATGGACGGCGGCGGTCAGCGGGGCGATGACGGTGGTGGCAAAGCCCTGGGCCTTCGCATCGAGCGCGGTGGCACGCACGCAGTAGTCGGTGGCGATCCCCACGATGTCCACCTCGCCGATTTCCTGCCCGCGCAGCCAGTCGCCCAGCAACTCGCCGGATTCGTCGTCCACGTTCTCGGCGTCGGAGGCCAGCCGTCCCTCGAAGCCCGAGTACGCGGCGGCGAAGCGGCCCTTGCGGAAGTGCTGGCCGATGAAGCCGGCGGCCTCTTCCAGCTCCGGGTGCAGGGCGGCGCCGTCCGTGGCGGCAACGCAGTGCACCGGCCAGGAGTCGATGAAGTCGGGGGAGTCGGAGAAGTGGGACCCCGGGTCGATGTGCCAGTCCTGGGTCGCCACCACGGCGGCGTAGGTGTCGGCGCGCTCGCGCAGCACCGTGGCGATGGAGGCGGCCACCGCGGCCCCGCCTTCCACGCCGAGGCTGCCGCCCTCGCAGAAGTCGTTCTGGACGTCGACGATGATCAATGCCCGTGCCGCGGGTTGCTCCGGCGCGTTGGTTGGTTCCTGGGTCATGATGACTTACCTCTCGCAGTACTCAGTTCTCGTCAATGAAGCTGGTGGGGATGACCGGTTCGCCGCGCTGCAGGCGGCGGGAGCTGCCGGGCATTTCCGTGATGGAGTCCCGGTGGCGCTTCACGGCCCGGCGCACGCCGGCGGCCCCGGTGAAGGCCTCGTCGACCTCCCCGTGTGAGACAAATTGGGTGAGCAGGGCGCGGTCGTTGGCATCGGAGGCGGGCAGTTCGCCCACCCCGATGAGTTCCTCGGTGGCGCGTCCGCGCTCGTTGAGCCGGCGCACCGCGAACTTGCGCCCGCCCACCGAGACCTTGTTCTTGGCGGCCTTGGCCACGTCGACGTAGTCGCCGGCGTCGTTCTGCCGGGACACCAGCTTGTAGACCATGGAGGCGGTCGGGTGCCCGGAACCGGTGACCAGCGAGGTGCCCACGCCGTAGGCGTCCACCGGGGCGGAGCCGAGTGCGGCGATGGCGTATTCGTCCAGGTCGGAAGTGACCATGATGCGGGTGTTCTCGTTGCCGAGGTCATCGAGCAGCACCCGGACCCAGCGGGCCTGTTCCACCAGGTCCCCGGAATCCAGGCGCACCGAGCCCAGGTCCGGGCCGGCGACCTCGACGGCGGTGCGCACCCCCTGCTCCACGTCGTAGGTGTCGACCAGCAGCGTGGTGCCGGCGCCCATGGAGGCGACCTGCGCCTCGAAGGCGGCACGCTCGGTGTCGTGCAGCAGCGTGAAGGAGTGGGCTGCGGTGCCCACGGTCTTGAGCCCGTAGCGGTGCCCGGCCTCCAGGTTCGAGGTCGAGTCGAAGCCGGCGATGATCGCGGCACGGGCCGCGGCGACGGCCGATTCCTCGTGGGTGCGGCGCGAGCCCATTTCCACGCAGGGCCGGCTTCCGGCCGAGGCGATCATGCGCGAGGCCGCCGAGGCGATCGCGGAGTCGTGGTTCAGCGCCGAAAGGATGAAGGTCTCCAGCACGCAGGCCTCGGCGAAGGTCGACTCGACGATCATCACCGGGGAGTAGGGGAAGTAGATCTCCCCTTCGGCGTAGCCGTGGATGTTGCCGCTGAACTTGAAGTCCTCAAGGTACTTGATGGTGGCGGCGTCCACGACCTTGGTGTCGGAGAGGAAGCGCAGCTGTTCGTCGCCGAAGCGGAACTCCTTGATGCCCTCGAGCACCCGGCCGGTTCCTGCCAGCACGCCGTAGCGCCGGCCCTCGGGCAGGCGGCGGGCGAAGGCCTCGAACACGCTGGGGCGGTGGGCCGCGCCCGAGTGCAGGGAGGCCTGCAGCATCGTCAGTTCGTAGTGGTCGGTGAAAAGGGAGGTGGGCTGCTGCCACATGGCCGGTGGGCTCCTCGCGACGGGGGACTGGGGCAATGGAATGCCGGACTGGGTTGCACCTTTATCGGGCGCCGGGCGCGCGATCCGGTCCGCCGCGGGTGGCGGGCGCGACCGGCTCGTCGGTACAAACGCTAGTAGATACTCTAGACCCGGCGTTGCCTCCGCGCCGCGTTGGAGCCCGTGAGTCGCCGCCCGACGGGTCGCCAACCGTTGCGTCCACGGCCCCGCCGGCACCCGGTTCGCATCCATCGTGCCCGGTCGTAGAATGGGAGTTATGCCAATCATGACTGCGATGCCCGATGTGCTTGAGCACGCGGAGCAGGCACAAGCACACGAACTCGACCAGCCCTACATCCTGATCATCTGGAACGACCCGGTCAACCTGATGAGCTACGTCAGCTTTGTCTTCCGCTCCTACTTCGGATACTCCGAGGCCAAGGCCGAGAAGCTGATGATGCAGGTCCACCAGGAGGGCCGCAGCGTGGTGGCCACCGGCAACCGCGAGAAGATCGAGGCCGACGTGGCCGCGATGCACGGGTTCGGCCTGTGGGCCACCCTGTCCAAGGCGGACGCGGCCTAGGCATGGCAAGAGCATTCAAGAACACCATGCGCGGGTTCTCCGCATCCCTGGAAGCCGCCGAACGCCAACTGCTTCGCGGCCTCTTCGAGGACGTCATCACGCTGCTGGAGCCGCAACGGGCCGTGGACGAGGATCCCCTGTGGGCCATGGTCGGCCTGGATCCCAACTCGCACAAGGCGGACTTCGCCGCACCCAGCGACAGGGCCACCAAGCGCCTGCTGCCGGACGCGGATCCGGACGACGCCGCGGCCTCGCTGGAATTCCGCAGGCTCTCCGAGCGCGGGATCCGCGAACGCAAGATCGGTGCCCTGCGCGAGGCCGCCCTGTTGATGGAGTCCGGTTCCATCCTGCTCAACGAGCAGACGGCCCCGCGCTTTGCCTCCGCCGTCAACGACGTGCGCCTGGTGCTGGCCGAAAGGCTGGGCCTGGAGTCCGAGGAAGACGCCGAGCGGATCCACGCGCAGGACGACTGGTCCAAGGCCGAAACCGTCGACGAATACCTCGCGCTGGTCTACAACTTCGTGACCTGGCTGCAGGAATCCCTGATGCAGGCCATGCTCAAGTCCTTGTGAGCTGGGCTACAGTGTGTCGCGCTTGCTAGCCGTTGGGCGCGAAAACCACGTAGGCTTCGTACACCATGACAAGTGTGTCCACTAGCGAGGATCGACCCTCCGAACGGCCCCATCCGAATGCCCCGCTGGGCATCTTCGACTCCGGGGTCGGCGGCCTGACCGTTTCCCGCGCCATCATTGACCAGCTTCCCGGTGAATCCACGATGTACGTCGGGGACACCGCGAACTCGCCCTACGGGCCGCTTCCCATCGCCGAGGTGCGTGCCAACGCGCTCGGGGTGATGGACGAACTCGTCGACGCCGGCGTCAAGCTGCTGGTCATCGCCTGCAATTCCGCCTCCGCCGCGGTGCTGCGCGATGCCCGCGAACGCTACACCGCCCGCTACGGGATCCCCGTGGTCGAGGTGATCCAGCCGGCGGTCCGCCGCGCCGTGGCCGCGACCCGCAACGGGAAGATCGGGGTCATTGGGACCCTGGCCACCGTCGGCTCCCGCGCCTACGAGGACGCCTTCGCCGCGGCCCCGCAGTACTCCATCACCTCAGTGGCCTGCCCGCGCTTCGTCGAATTCGTGGAAAACGGCATCACCACAGGTGCCGAGCTCATGGAGACCGCCGAGGCCTACCTGGCCCCGCTCAAGGCCGCCGGCGTGGACACGCTGGTGCTGGGCTGCACCCACTACCCGCTGCTGACCGGCGTGATCTCCTACGTCATGGGCGAGGACGTCACCCTGGTCTCCAGCGCCGAGGAAACCGCGAAGGACGTGTACCGCGCGCTGATGCGCCACGACCTGGCGCGCACCGAGGCGCAGGCACCCTCGCACCAATTCCTCGCCACCGGCGATGCAGGAAGTTTTGAGATCCTGGCCAGGCGCTTCCTGGGCCCGGAAGTGCTCGAGGTCGAACAAGTCGACCACGTGGCCGCCCACTACCCGACCGGCTCCATCGCGATGATTACCCCGCAGATGGTGGCTCTTTCGAAAGCGAGTGCCTCATGAAGCTGACCATCATCGGCTGCACCGGCTCGTTCCCCGGCCCGGGGTCGCCCGCCTCTTGCTACCTGGTCACCGCGTTCGACGGAGAACGCGACTGGAAGATCCTGCTGGATTTGGGATCCGGCGCGCTGGGCGTGCTGCAGCGCTACGCGGACATCAAGGACCTGGACGGGATCTTCATCTCCCACCTGCACCCGGACCACTGCATGGACTTGTGCGGCATGCACGTGGCGATCCGCTGGGATCCCAACGGGTGGAACCGCGAGCGGATGCTGGTGCACGGACCGGCTGCCACCGCGGACCGGATGGCCACGGCCTACGGACTGCCGCTGGAGGAGGGCATGCACCCGGACTACGACTTCCAGCACTGGAAATCCCGGACGCCGGTGAAGATCGGCCCGTTTTCGATCACCCCGTACCCGGTGCTGCACCCCATCGAGGAGTCCTACGCCTTGCGCGTCGAGGCCACCGAGCCTGTCGCCGACGGGACGATGCGCACTTCCGTGCTGACCTACTCGGGTGACACCGATTCCTGCCCCGAGCTCATCGAGGCCGCCCTGGGCGCCGACATGTTCCTTTGCGAGGCCGCCTTCGAGGAGGGCCGCGACGACGCGATCACCGGAGTGCACCTGACCGGGAAGCGCGCCGGACAGGCCGCAGCCGAGGCCGGGGTCGAGCGCCTGCTGCTGACCCACATCCCGGTGTGGACCGACATCAACACCGTGGTCAACGAGGCCAAGGAGGTCTACTCCGGCGGCATCGCCGTGGCGGTCTCCGGGGTGACCTACGGGGTGTTCTCCGGCTCGCAACTGGGCACGCCCAAGTCGCTGCCCACCGCGCCGGTCTCCATCGTGCGCTCGGCACCGACCCGCGAGTGGCCGGGCACCAAGACGAAGTAGCGGCTCCGCCGGGCGGCGGGCCATTTATCTGTGGCGGTGCGGTATCGGGGCGGGGGGCCCGGAACCGCACCGCCACACGTTTCTCCTCGACCGCCGGAGTCGGCATGGCGACTAGACTTGAAGCCATGACTTCAGCATCAACCACAGCAGCAGTGCGCGCCGACGGGCGCGGCGTCGACCAACTCCGTGAGATCACCATTACCCGTGGCTGGTCCAAGCAGGCCGAGGGCTCGGCCCTGATCGAATTCGGCAACACCAAGGTGCTGTGCACCGCGTCCTTCACCGAGGGTGTGCCGCGCTGGCTCAAGGGGCAGGGCACCGGCTGGGTCACCGCCGAGTACGCCATGCTGCCGCGCGCCACCAACACCCGCAACGGCCGCGAGTCCGTCAAGGGCAAGATCGGCGGGCGCACCCACGAGATCTCCCGGCTGATCGGCCGCTCGCTGCGCGCGGTCATCGACACCAAGGCACTGGGCGAAAACACCATCGTGCTGGACTGCGACGTGCTGCAGGCCGACGGCGGCACCCGCACCGCGGCGATCACCGGCGCCTACGTCGCACTGGCCGAGGCCATCGAGTGGGCCAAGGAAAACAAGCTGGTAAAGAAGAATGCCACCGTGCTCACCGACTCGGTCGCCGCGATCTCCGTGGGCATCATCGACGGCGTCCCGATGCTTGATTTGCCCTACGAGGAGGACGTGCGCGCCGAGACCGACATGAACGTCGTGGTCACCGGGACCGGCGACTTCGTCGAGGTGCAGGGCACCGCCGAGGGCGTCCCGTTCAAGCGAGCCGAACTCGACTCCCTGCTTGACCTGGCACTGGTGGGCACCACGGAGCTGGCGCTGATCCAGCGCGAAACCCTGGGGCTCTGAGCATGGGCGCCACTCCGAGGCTGGTGCTGGCCACGCACAACCAGGGCAAGCTGCGCGAGTTGCGCGAGCTGCTGCGCGGGCAGGTCCCGGGGCTCGACGTGGACACGCAGGTCGTCGACGCCGGCGCCGTGGGTGCGCCGGATGTCGTCGAGGACCAGGTGACCTTCGAGGGCAACGCGCTGCTGAAGGCACGTGCGGTGTGCGAGGCCACCGGCCTGGTCGCCATTGCCGACGATTCGGGCCTCTCGGTCGACGTGCTCGGCGGGGCGCCGGGGATCTTCTCCGCACGCTGGTCCGGGAAGCACGGCGACGACCAGGCGAACATCGACCTGTTGCTGGCGCAGCTGGGGGACATCGCCGAGGAACACCGCGGGGCGTCCTTCGTGTGTGCCGCGGCGCTGGCCACCCCGGGCGGATACGTTGCCGTGGAGATGGGCCACCTGGCCGGGACGCTGCTGCACGAACGGCGGGGCAACGGCGGCTTCGGCTACGACCCGATCCTGCAGCCCGATGGCTACGAGATCTCCGTGGCGGAGCTTTCCAGCGAGGAAAAGAACGCCATCAGCCACCGCGGACGTGCGTTCCGCGGCCTGCTGCCGCAGATCGTGAAGGCGTTGCAGGACCAAACCGCCAAGTAGTCGTTGGTGCGAGTCTGGTGAGACTGCAAAGAGACGGTCCGCCTCCGGTTCATTTTTTGACCGGGGTGGACCGCCTCTTTGCATGGCCCTTTTGCATGCCCGTTATTGGGCCTGGGCATGGGAAATCACCGGCAACGCAACCCTCAGAACAGGGGTGGGCTTTGGGCGCGGTCGCGCCAGTGGTTGTTGCGTCGGGGTTTTTGTTCGGGGTCCATGAACTTGGGCAGGATGACGCTGAAGAGCCC